>DATMOZ010000060.1:0-10557 GCA_035567995.1 Acidobacteriaceae bacterium | reverse complement strand
TGAGATGGGATGCCGGCGGCCCACAGCGAAAAAGATGGTGACGATCAGCGGCAGATCGAAGGTTGCGAATCCGTGGAAGTATTTTGGCAGGTAGACCTGTAAGAGCAGCGCCAGCAGCGGCACCAGCAGACTGATCAGCGGATGGAAGCCGTGCTCCTCTGCATCGAGACGCGAGTTGTAGACGATTGCCATCAGGGGTGGGGAGACGCCTCAGAAGCAGCGGGCTTATTTGGCAATTTTGCGGTGGCGGGCGGAGCGGGCGGCTTCGCTGCGGGCAGAGCGGGCGGCTTCGCCGCGGCGGGCAGAACCGGCGGCTTCGTTCCGGGCGGCTTCGTTCCGGGCGGCGAAAAACGGTCAGGGTGGAGCGCGGGGGGCGGCTTCACAGTGATAGGAACGCTGTTCGGGTTTGCATCCGGCGTATGGATCAGGTCGGGTGCTGCCGCGTCGCCGGGCGCCTGCGTACTCGGCAGCTTCTCTGAGAGCACGTCGGAAGCGCGACGATTCGTGAGTCCAATTGCCTGGGCCTCGCTTAAGTCCTTCTCCTGCGCGTCCGTCATGTGATCGCTGAACTGGGTGATGATCAGTACTTCTTCGAGTTGCGAAAGGTTCGCTGCGGGCTTGATCAGGACATTGATGTAAGGGTCGCGTTCGCGGTCCTTCTCTATGCTCACCACGTGCCCAACCGGCAAACCTCTGGGGAAGACCTGGTCGCCACCGCTGGTCAGCACGCGCTCTCCTGCCTTGATACGTTCATCAGGCAGCAGGTTGATCATCTGCAACTGTCCGGCGGCGTTGCCGCGGAGGATGCCGCGTATGCGTGTGCTCTCCAGGACAACTCCGGCGCCGGAGGTCTGATCAGAAACTTCGAGCACCTGTGACTCCGAAGGAAATACATCTTTGACCTTGCCCACGATTCCATCGGGCGTGATGACCGGCATGTCAGGCTTCAGCCCGTCGCGCGAGCCCTTGTCGATATACAACATGCGTGACTGGTCTGTACCGCTGGTGCCGATGACCTGCGCCGCCACAGTTTTGTAGATATAGCGTTCTCTGAACGCGAGCATCGCCTGCAGTCGCTGGGCCTGCCTGGCATCTTCGGAGACGCTGGCCTGCTCCAGGCGCAGGCGGCTTATCTCTGCCCGCAGGGAGTCGTTGTCGCGCCGCACACGCCGGAGATCGATGTAATTGGACCACACGTGTCGCGTGCCGTGGCCGACTGCGAGCAGCGCGCGCTCAAAGGGTGAAACCGCTGCAACGGCCCAGTAGCGGACGAGGCGGACCTGGTGGCTGTCTGAACCGGCTTGCGGCACGGTGCGGCGCACCTGCATGGCAAGACCCATTACCTGCAGCAGCAGCACGGCCGCGAGCACCAGCAGATTCTTATAGCGGCCCGAGAAAGATTCCATAAACGCGATGGTGCGAGGCTATGCGTATTCGATCGAAATCTTGCGCAGCAGCTTGAAGTCGGACAGCATTCGGCCTGTGCCCAGCACAACCGAAGCAAGCGGATCATCGGCGATGGATACGGGCAAGCCGGTTTCTTCTCGAATGCGTTTGTCGAGATTCTTGATGAGCGCTCCGCCACCGGTAAGCACGATGCCCTTGTCGCTGATGTCGGCAGAAAGCTCCGGCGGGGTGCGCTCGAGCGCAACACGAATCGCATTGACGATGGTTGAAATGCTTTCCGACAGTGCTTCGCGAATCTCGCTGTCATCGATGGTGATGGTCTTTGGCACGCCCTCGATGAGGTTGCGCCCTTTGATTTCCATCGTCATCGGCTTATCGAGCGGATATGCGGAGCCGAGCTGGATCTTGATTTGTTCGGCTGTGCGCTCACCGACGAGAAGGTTGTACTTCCGCTTGAGGAAATTCATGATCGCTTCGTCGAGCTGATTGCCGGCCATGCGGACCGAACGCGAATAGACAATTCCGGCGAGTGAAATGACTGCAATGTCAGTGGTGCCGCCGCCGATGTCGACGACCATGTTGCCGCTTGGCTCTGTAATCGGAAGGCCCGCGCCGATGGCAGCGACCATTGCCTGCTCGACGAGATGCACTTCGCTTGCCTTGGCGCGATACGCGGAATCCATGACGGCGCGCTTTTCAACCTGCGTGATCTCAGACGGGACGCCGATGACGATGCGCGGATGCACCAGCACCTTGCGGTTGTGCGCCTTCTGGATGAAATAGTTCAGCATCTTCTCGGTCTGACGAAAATCTGCGATGACGCCGTCTTTCATCGGCTTGATAGCGACGATGTTTCCCGGCGTTCGACCGAGCATGTCTTTCGCTTCTTTGCCGACCGCTTCTACTTCATTGGTGATGCGGTTGACGGCGATGATCGAGGGCTCGTTGACTACGATGCCTTTGCCACGGGCATACACCAGGGTGTTGGCGGTGCCAAGATCGATGGCAAGGTCAGAAGAGAACATGCTGAAGAGCGAACGCATGCTGCGCGTGCGCGGAGAGCGTACATGAAATCCGTTTGACGACATGGGGAAGCGCAATTTCCTGTGGGGGGACTGCCTAAAGTCCGATATTCACGATGGACGTGTTGGAGCCATTGTATCCCTCTGTCTGCGGAGCGCCAATACAAAAGTCGACACTCATCTCGTATTAGGAACCCGATTCCCACAAGTTCGCGTCCGCCATGGTGGCTGCGATATCCTCAGCAGTTCGCCCGGAGTTGCCGACTTAGGCAACAACGGGAAGAGGAGACCGTATGGCAGCGAAGCGTTACCTGAATCTGATCGGCGGGAAGTGGACACCGTCGTTGACCGGCAAGTTCTTTGAAAATCGCAATCCGGCTGATGGGCGTGAGTTGATTGGCGCGTTCCCTGCCTCGGAAAAGGCCGATGTCGACACGGCGGTTGCTGCTGCGCAGAAGGCGTATGAGAGCTGGAGACTGGTTCCGGCGCCAAAGCGCGGTGAGATTCTATTTCGCACCGCGGAACTGCTGACAGAGCGCAAAGAAGAGTACGCGCGGCAGATGACGCAGGAAATGGGGAAAGTTCTGGCGGAAACGCGCGGCGACGTGCAGGAGGCGATCGATACGGCCTATTACATGGCCGGCGAGGGCCGCCGCTTGTTCGGCCAGACTACTCCGTCGGAGCTGCGCAACAAGTTCGCGATGTCGGTGCGCATGCCGATCGGCGTCGTAGGGATGATCGCGCCGTGGAATTTCCCGATGGCGATCCCGTCCTGGAAGATCTTCCCCGCCATCGTTTGCGGGAACACATGCGTCTTCAAGCCGGCGGAAGATACGCCCGTTTCGACGCTGAACCTGGTGCAAACCCTGATGGACGCGGGATTGCCGCCCGGTGTCGTGAACCTCGTCTTCGGATTTGGGCCGGATGCGGGCGCGCCGATTGTCGAGCATCCCGGCGTGCGCGCGATCTCATTCACCGGCTCCAGCGAAGTTGGGCGGATCGTGGGACAGACCGCCGCTGGGCTCTTCAAGCCGTGCTCGCTGGAAATGGGCGGCAAGAACGCGATGATCGTGCTTGAAGACGCCAACCTCGATCTGGCGCTCGACGGCGCTCTGTGGGGAGCGTTCGGGACGACCGGCCAAAGATGCACAGCGACCAGCCGCATTCTCGTGCACAAGAGTATCGCGAAGACTTTCGCAAAGGGCCTGGTCGCGCGCGCCGAGAAGCTGAAGGTCGGCAACGGAGCGAACTTGAAAGTGCAGATGGGCCCGCAAATCAACCAGCAGCAGATTGAAACGTCTGAGCGCTATTGCGCCATTGCGCTGGCTGAAGGCGCGAAGCTGCTTACCGGCGGCAAGCGGCTGACGGCTGGCGACCTGAAGCACGGCACCTTCTTCGCGCCGACCGTTTTCGGCAATGTGGAGCCACACATGCGAATTGCGCGGGAAGAGGTGTTCGGGCCGGTAGTCTCGCTGCTCACTTTTGAAACTTTTGAAGAAGCTGTGCAGATTGCGAACAGTATTGAATATGGGCTCTCGACTGCGCTGTATACGCGGAATGTGAACCGCGCGTTTGAGGCGATACGAGATCTTGAAGCAGGAATCACGTACGTCAACGCTCCGACGATCGGCGCTGAAGTTCATCTGCCGTTCGGCGGAGTGAAGCAGACCGGCAACGGCCACCGCGAAGGCGGAACCGGGGCCATCGACTTCTACACATCGTGGAAGAGTGTTTACGTGGATTATTCAGACAAACTGCAGCGCGCCCAGATTGATAACGGCGAATAATTTTCTGCTAACGGCGAATAAATTTTGACCATAAGAATCATCGAGAGGATAGAAGCGAAATGATCATTGGTGTGCCGAAGGAAGTAAAAGACCACGAAAGCCGCGTTGGCATCACTCCCGCTGGAGTTAAGTCGCTCGTCGACGCAGGCCACAAGGTCCTGGTGGAAACGAAGGCTGGCGAACTCTCTGCACTTCCCGACGAGGAATATCAGTCCGCCGGCGCAGAGATCGTTGGCTCTGCGCATAACGTCTGGGGCATGGCTGACATGGTGGTCAAGGTCAAGGAACCAGTCGAGAAGGAGTACCAGTTCTTTCGCGACGGGCTGGTGCTCTTCACCTATCTCCACCTGGCGCCGGTGCCCAAGCTCACCGATGAGCTGCTTGCAAAAAAAGTGGCCGGCGTTGCATATGAGACGATCCGCGATAAGACGGGAGCGCTTCCTCTGCTGACACCAATGTCGGAGGTGGCTGGACGCTTGTCTGTCCAGGTTGGCGCTGCTTATCTACAAATAGAGCATGGTGGCCGCGGGTTGCTGCTTGGTGGAGTTCCGGGAGTTCCTCCTGGCAACGTCTGCATCATCGGCGGTGGCATTGTCGGTACCAACGCGGCGAAGATCGCTCTTGGAATGGGAGCGAAAGTCACGATCATCGATCTGAATCTGAATCGTCTGCGTGAGCTCGACGATATTTTTGGCGGACGTGTCCACACGCTGGCGTCGAACACCTACAACGTCGCCCGCGCTGCCGCCGAGGCTGACTTGCTGATCGGCGGCGTGCTTATTCCGGGTGCGGCCGCGCCGAAGATTGTCACCCGCGCGATGGTCGAGAAGATGAAGAAAGGCGCGGTGGTGGTGGACGTCGCCATCGACCAGGGCGGATGCATCGAAACTGCAAAGCCGACGACGCACAGTGATCCGTCGTATCTGGTCAACGGCGTGGTGCACTACTGCGTCACGAACATGCCGGCCGCGGTACCGAACACGTCGACATTCGCGCTGACCAACGCTACATTCCCGTACGTGATGCGGATTGCTCAACTCGGAGTACAAGGCGCTATCAAGGCCGACCCTGGAATTGCAGAGGGCGTGAACACCTACAACGGAGCACTGACCTACAAGGCGGTTGCGGACTCGCAAGGAAAGCCGTGGAAACCGATCACCGCCCTCGTTTAGGCGCGGTGCTTAAATGGAAAGGGCGTGGCCGTGGCCACGCCCTTTCGTTTGCACCATCGAAGTATCTAGCGCGTAACGGTGACGCTATTTGTCAATCTGAACGTCACGACCGACTCCGCCGGAATGGTTACATCCTTGTTCCCGGTGAACACGGTACCCGCGGTGCCGGCGCCTGCGCCGATGAGGCCACCAATCAACGCTCCCTTACCACCACCTGCCAGACCGCCAATCAATGCACCCGCACCAGTGCCGCCACCAACCATCGTCGCTGTACGTTTGCCTTTGCCCTTCACCGTCTGAACATACTCACTCGAAGTGACGGGAGTGCCGCCAATACTCGTCAATTCAATGGCGAGCGTTCCCTCACCCTTGAAACGTCCCTGGCCCTTGGCCGCAACCACCGTTCCGGTCACCGGTCTGCCTGCCTTGAAGACGGTCACACCGTGTACGACCACCGGGGACGTCAGCGTGCCCGAAAAAGACTCGCCGACTGAGCTTGTCTTTGCGCTCAGCGTCTCCCCGATGCGAACTGAAACGTGTGTACCCGCTGGGATCGTGTACTGGACTGGGGCCGGCGGTGCTGCGGGCGCGGCTGCTGGTGCAGCAGGAGCGTTTGCCGTCTCTGAGGAGGCCGGCCCGCTGGCGGGAGCAGGCGCAGGAGCGGCGGTGCTGCCCGAGGTGTTGGTCGCAGGGGCAGGCTGCGTAGCCGCATTTTGCTCGGGTGCCGGCGGCGGCGTGCTCTTACTGCAACCAGCTATGAATAGCAATACGGCAACCGACACCGTAAGAACGGGGGACGAGATTTTGATTTTTTGCATGGCGCATATTTTAGATGCAACGTGCATTCATCGGTTTGGCCGCCTTCGCGAGATGAGTTTTTGCCATTTAGCAGACCTCCTATAATCAGTCAGATAGGAGTCGCACCGCTAATGTCCAGCCCGCAGACCAAACCACGGCGTATCGTCGCTTTGCTGCTGGCACTTGGGCTGCTCTTTCTTTTTCTGGTGCTTGCCTCGGAAAACGCCTTCAACCCCTTGTTTTTTCAGCCGGAAACGGCCGGCCAAATTCTTACGCTGACGGTGTTTTCTGCCATCGTTTTCTTGCTGTTCGTGCTCCTCCTTGTACTTCTTTTTCGCAATTTATTGCGCCTGTATGCCGGCCAGCAAAGCCGCGTGCTCGGGTCACGACTGCGCACACGATTGCTGGTTGGCGCGCTGATTCTTTCGTGCGCACCATCCGTATTCATGTTTTCGTTCAGCTATCTGCTGATGAACCGTTCAGTCGACCGCTGGTTCTCGCAGCCGGCATCCGGGCTGAGAGACGACGCGACGACCGCGGTCAACGAAGTGATTCAGCATGCCGCGGCCGAGGCACAGACGCGCGCGAGAGAACTAGCCTCGGAGCCGGCGATCGTCGCCGCAGCATCGAACGCGAGCGCTTCGAGCATCGAAGCACGCCTTGCGAGTGCGCAGGCCTCGTATGCGGGCGGAGCCGCCAGCATTGTTGTGGGGAACCAGGCAGTCACCGCTTCCGCGCTGCCCGAACCGATCAAGTCGACCCTGCGTCAAGAAATGCTGCGTCGAGCGGACCGAGCAGACCGATCTAAGGGTGCGCGTGATGATGAGCCGTTGCGCGTGGGCAATCTCATGTTTGTGATCGGCTCCGCTGCCCTTCCGTCAGAGAAAGCTGCCGGTGCAAACGTGATGGTTGCCATGCCACTCCCGGCTTCCCTGGCAGCCACGATCGATGACATTCGCACCGGCACGCGCGACTATTGGGCACTTGCTCAGGCGCGCCGACAGGTGCGCAGCACGTACATGCTGCTGCTGTTGTTGCTCACGGCGCTAACGCTCTTCGCGTCGAGCTGGCTGGCGCTGTTTTTTTCGAAGCAGATTACGCGGCCGATCGAGGAACTGGCAGATGCCATGGACGCTCTCGCTGAGGGCGATTACGGCCGGCGGCTGGAACTGGTCGGGACGGAGGAACTGGCCGCGTTGGTGCGTTCGTTCAACGACATGGCTGCCGATCTTGAAGACAGCCGTTTGAAATTGGAGTTTTCATCGACGCAGCTTTCGACGGCGAACAAGTCGCTTGAGGAACGCAGGCACGAGCTGGAGACGGTGCTGGAAACGATTCCAAGCGGCGTTGCAACGCTTGATCCGCAATTGCAGCTAATCCATGCGAACCGCGCCTTCTATGAGACATTCGCAATTCGCCAAGGCAAGCGTGGCGGCAGCTTGCAATCGCTCTCAGACGTCATCGACGAAGAAGCCATCGCGCCGATTGAGCGCGTCATCCGCAGCAGTCGGCGTATGGGAGTGGCATCTTCTGAGATCGAACTCTCGACTGCGGACGGAAGGCGCAATGTAGCGATGACCGCGGCGCCGCTCGGCGGCTCTCGCGATCCGCGTGGTTACGTGCTGGTACTCGATAACCTGACGGACCTGTTGCGCGCGCAGAAGCAGGTCGCCTGGAAAGAGGTCGCGCAGCGTGTCGCCCACGAGATCAAGAATCCGCTGACACCCATCGGGCTCTCGGCAGAGCGCATCCGGCGGCATGTAGACCGCGGCACTGCCGGCGAGTCGTCCGCAGTGATTCGACATTGCAGCGAGGTGATAAGTGCATCTGTGGAAAGCATGCGCGTGCTGGTAAATCAGTTTGCCGCCCTGGCGCAGTTCCCCGCCGCCCAACCGCGCATCGCAGATCTGAATGCAATTGTTGAAGCGGCCGTCGCGACGTTCGAAGGCCGTCTGGATGGCATCCGTATCGAGCGACACTTTGAAGCGGACCTGCCACCTGTGCTGGCGGACGCTGAATCGTTGAGGCGGGCGCTGACAAATCTGATCGACAACGCGGCAGAGGCGATGCACGATGCGCTGCATCGCGTGTTGACGGTGGAGACGAATCTGGCCACTGAGCACTCCGCGGAAGTCATCATTGCGGACACCGGCACTGGCCTTACGGCAGAGATTCGCGAGCGGCTTTTTCTGCCTTTCTACTCCACCAAGCAACGCGGCACCGGTCTTGGTCTCTCAATCGCCGCGAAGATTGCACAAGAGCACGGCGGCACGTTGCGGGCAGAACAGAACCAACCGGTCGGAGCCCGCTTCATTTTTGAACTGCCCCTCGCCAACGACGCGTCCGCGCATGGGGGCCCGGTGGCCGCACCAGCGGAGCAAGCGCAATGAATCACATTCTCATCGCGGATGATGAGCAGGAGATACGCGACTCGCTCGCGGCCATTCTGAGCGAAGAGGGTTACGAAGTGACCACGACCGCGACGGCGGCCGAAGCGATCGAACTGGTGAGTGATTCGAGGTACGACGTTGTGCTGCTCGACATCTGGCTGCCTGACCGCGATGGGCTGGAGGCGCTATCTGAAATGCGCAGCAGCATCAGTGCTGAAGATACGCCCGAGGTGATTATCATTTCGGGTCACGGCACAATTGAGACAGCAGTTCGCGCCACCAAGCTCGGCGCCTACGACTTTCTAGAGAAGCCACTTTCGATCGATCGCACGTTGATCCTGGTCAAGAACGCGATCGAGGCACGGCGGCTGCGCATCGAGAATCAGGAATTCAAGCGGCAGCTCGCTGCGAAGGGCCCGGTCACTGGCGAGAGTGTCCCGATCAAGGCGCTTCGTCAGCAGATTCGCGTGATGGCTCCGACGAACGGACGAGTCCTGATCTATGGCGAATCCGGAACCGGAAAAGAGTTAATCGCTCGCGCAATGCATGCAGAGAGCCTGCGCAAAGATCGCGTGTTCGTCGAGCTGAATTGCGCGGCTATTCCAGAGGGCTCAATCGAAGACGAGCTTTTCGGCTATCGCAACCTGGTCAGCAGTAACGGAGCGAAAGAGAAGCGAGGCACGTTTGAGCGCGCGAACGGCGGCACGCTCTTTCTCGATGAAGTCGGCGACATGAGCCTGAAGACGCAGGCGAAAGTGCTGCGCGCACTCGATGAGCAGCGTTTCACCCCGGTCGGTGCGACCCACGCGATTGAAGTCGATGTTCGCGTTATTGCCGCGACGAACAAGGACCTCGAAGAAGAGATTGGACGCGGGAATTTTCGCGAAGATCTTTTTTACCGCCTCAACGTGATTCCTTTTTTTGTGCCACCGCTTCGCGAGCGAAAAGAAGACATCTCGCTGCTCGTCAAAGAATTTCTCGCGGAGTTTGGACGACAGTATGGCCGTCCGCGCATTGACATGACCGAAGATGCAATCGCCGCCCTGAAGCAGTACCACTGGCCCGGCAATGTTCGCGAGTTGAAGAATGTAATCGAGCGCGTGGTGATCTTGAATCCAACTGCGCCTCGGATCGAGAAGCGCCATCTTCCGATGCTGGTCTATCGCGCGATCTCCCGTCGCGGAGAGCAATTCTCCACGCTGCACCAGGCACGCGAGGCATACGAGCGCGACTACATCCTGAAGAAGCTCGACGAGTGTCACGGGAATATGAGCCGGGCCGCGGAAACGCTGGGCCTCGAACGCAGCCATCTGTATCGCAAGATGAAGACCCTGGGGCTTGCCGTAAAGGATAGCCAGCTTCCCTAGCTTTCGGTTGGCGGCTCTTCTTTTTCGAGGGGCGGGCGTTCTGACAAATCTTCGAGCTGTCGACGCCAGTCCAGTGAGTCGAGAAACGAATCGGAGCCGCGCCACTCACTTTCAACTCTGACGAACAGCTCAAGATAGACGCGCGTGCCAAGAAGCTGCTCGATCTGTTTGCGGGAGCGCGTGCCGATTTCCTTGAGCATTGCACCGCCTTTGCCGATCAGAATAGCTTTCTGTCCGGTTCGCTCGCAGAAAACAGCGGCAGCGATTTTTGTCAGCGGACTCTTGCTCTTCGGTGAGGGCTCTTCGAACCGCTCAACAATTACGGCGCTGGCATATGGGATTTCCTCGCCAGTCGCAAGCACTATCTGCTCACGGATAAGTTCTGAAACCATGAAGCGCTCGGGCTGGTCGGTGAACTGGTCTTTGGGAAACAGCCGCTTCCCTTCCGGCAAAACCTCGACCAGTTCTGCGACGAGCCGCTCGGTTCCGTCACTTCGACGCGCGGACATTGGAACAACCGCAGCGAACGGCAGGAGAGTGTTCAGCGCAGCGATCAGGGGCAGCAGCTTTTCGCGTTCCAGAAGGTCGATCTTGTTCAGTACGAGGAAAATGGG
>DATMOZ010000059.1:0-9065 GCA_035567995.1 Acidobacteriaceae bacterium | reverse complement strand
TATCAGGAGCTGCTGGATGCGCTGTTCTTCGCGTTCATGGACAACAAGCTGACGACGGAAGAAGAGATTCGCAAGTTTCTGGAGCCTTACTCTCCGCCAGCGCCGCCACCGCCGGTTCACGTGCGGCGTCCGCGTGCGGCGAAGAAGATGGAAGCAAAAGCTCCGCGTGCGTCGAGAGCGAAGAAGGCCGCAGTCGCTGCGGCTGCGGTGTCCGCAGAGGGGGCGCCGGAGGCACATGCGCCGATTAAGCCCGTCAAGCCTGAGCGTGCCGCGAAAGCTGCTGTGGTGAAAGAGCCCGCCAAGGCTGCGAAGGCGGCTGCGCGCACGAAGAAACACGCGCCACCAGCGGCGAAGAAGGCTGCAGCCGGGAAGAAGGCCGTGGCGAAAAAGGCTGGCGCGAAGAAAGCTGCGTCAGTGAAGAAGGGTGCTGCCAAGAAGTCTGTGGCTAAGAAAGCTGTCGCCAAGCCGGTGAAGAAAACGGCAGCGAAGAATCCGGCAGCGAAGTCAGCGAAGAAGGCCGTACCGAAAAAGGGCGCTGCCAAGAAGCCGGTTGCGAAGAAGGCTGCGGTAAAGAAGCGGCGGTAGGGCCTGGCAGTGCCCAGCGGTATCGAGCGGGACCTATATGCACCACGCATTGATTCCTATGTGGTTCGTGATCGCGGCGCTCTTCGTGCCGCGTATCACTTTGATCATTGCTTTTCTGGCGCATCAGATTCCGTATAACGACTTGCCTGTCTGGGGGAATGTTGTTCTGGCAATCCTCCTACCTCGGTTGCTGATTATCATCTACCTCTACGAACACCATATGTACATGTGGTGCGGCATTCATGCTTTCGTGATGTTACTTGTCTGGGGCGGCGGCAGCTCGAGCGTGCGCAAGCAGCGATCTGGCTTCTGATCCCGGCGGTTTGGGATGGGACGCTGTGCCGCCAATGTGCTTTCCCTCTACGTCGAAAACACGCAGCGCGGTTTCAGAATCTTATGGGGGACATGAGCATGAAGATTCCTGTGATTGTGGGGAGTATGCGGTCGGACCGCATGGGCATTCGCGTTGCGCATTATACGATTGCGGAGCTGAAGCGACGCGGGCATCAGCCAGAGCTGGTGGATGCTTACGCACTGGGATTGCCGATCCTCGATCGCATGTACAAGGAGCTGAAAAAGCTGGGCGACGTGCCGGAGGAGCTGGAGATGCTGGCGGAGACGTTCCGGTCTGCAGATGGATTTTTGATTGTTGCGGGCGAATACAACCACAGTATTCAACCTGGTCTGAGCAATGTGCTGGATCATTTTCTGGAGGAATATTTCTGGCGGCCATCGGCCATCGTCTGCTATTCGCAGGGACAGTTCGGAGGCGTGCGCGCAGCGATGCAGTTGCGGGCGATGCTGGCGGAGTTGGGGATGCCGTCAATTCCGTCGATGTTGCCGGTGCCCACGGTGCAGAATGCACTGAGTGAAGACGGGAAGGCGCTGACTGCCAGCCTCGCCGGGGGCAGGACGGTGACGATGTTTTTCGATGAGTTTGACTGGTACATGCGGGCGTTCATGGCTGAGAAGGCCAAGGGCGTTCCGTACTAACGGCGAAAAAGTCAGCATGTGTGCGGAAGCGCAATTCTGTACCGGTTTTCCTACGATTGCGTCCTCTACGCACGCTGACGTGCGGGACTAAAATGGACTCAGCACCCTTGAATCATGGCTGAGTTTACCCACCTTCATTTGCATACGGATTACAGCTTGCTTGACGGCGCCTGCGACGTTGAGAAGCTGGTGGAGCACGTCGAAAAGCTCGGCCAGACCGCTGTCGCGATGACGGACCACGGGAATATTTATGGCGCGGTGCATTTCTTTGAGGCAGCGAAAGATTCGAAGGTCAAGCCGATTCTCGGCTGCGAACTGTACATAACCAAGAACGAAGACCATCGCGCGGAGGTGACGTGGGGACGCGATAAAGGTGACGAGAACAATCACTTGCTGGTGCTCGCAGAGACCGATGAAGGCTATCGCAATCTAGTGCGCATTACGTCGGAGGCCTCGCTGCATGGCTTCTATAAAAAGCCGCGTGTAAGCAAGAAATTTCTGGCGGAGCACAGTGCGGGACTGATTGGGTTCTCGGGATGCTTGTCGGGTGAGTTGTGCGAGAACCTGATGGAGGGGAACTACGCAGCGGCGCGCGCGACGGCGACGCAGTATGAAGATATTTTCGGCAAGGGAAATTTCTTTCTCGAGATTCAGGACCAGGGGCTGGAACTGGAGAAGAAGATTCATGCGGACCTGTACAAGCTTGAGAAAGAGCTTGGCATTCCGCTGGTTGCGACGAACGACAGCCACTACATCTGCGATGACGACGCGCATGCGCATGAGGTGATGTTGTGCGTGCAGACCGCGGCGCTGATGAGCGACCCGAACCGGATGAAGTTCGACTCGCATGATTTCTTCGTGAAGTCCGCGGAGCAGATGGCGCATGTATTCCGGCACTCGCCTGAAGTGGTGGCGCGGACGATGCAGTTTGCCGAGCGCTGCAACGTGAAGCTGTCGAAGGTAAAGAATCCGTTCCCTGAGTTTGCTGTTCCGCCGGGGCATACGGTGGACAGCTACTTTGAGCAGGTGTGCCGCGAGGGTTTTCGCAAGCGGCTCGATTCCTCGATTCGCTTCCTGACTGAGAAGAACAAACTGCGCAAGCCGCTGAGCGAGTACGAAGCGCGGCTCGACAGGGAAATTGATTGCATCAAGCAGATGAAGTTTGCCGGATATTTTTTGATTGTCTGGGACTTCATTCGGTATGGGCGGGAGAAGGGGATTCCGGTTGGTCCGGGCCGCGGATCGGCGGCTGGTTCGCTGGTGAGTTACGTGATGGAGATCACGGACATCGACCCGCTGCAGAACGACTTGCTGTTTGAGCGATTTCTGAATCCGGAACGCGTTTCGATGCCGGATATCGATATCGACTTCTGCATGAATCGCCGCGAAGAAGTGATCGAGTACGTGCGGCAGAAGTATGGGCGTGATCAGGTCGCGCAGATCATCACGTTTAACACGATGGCAGCGAAAGCGGCGATCAAGGATGTCGGGCGTGTGCTGGAGGTTCCGTATGCGGAGATGGACCGGATCGCGAAGATGGTTCCGGCGACCATTGGCATAACGATTGATCGCGCGCTGAAAGATTCACATGAGCTGAAGAAGGCGTACGACAGCGATCCGAAGACAAAAGAAGTCATCGACACTGCGAAGAAACTGGAAGGTCTGGTGCGCGGCGCGGGAGTGCACGCGGCGGGCGTCGTAATCGCGCCGGAGCCTTTGACGGGGCTGGTTCCGCTGGCGCGCGCGAAGAACGACGAAATTGTTACGGCGTACGACATGAAGGCCATTGAGAAGATGGGCCTGCTCAAGATGGACTTTCTTGGGCTGACGACGCTGACCGTCATAGAAGATGCGCTGAAGCTGATCCGATCGAACCGGGGCGCGGAAGTCGACCTTTCGACGATTGATCTCGACGACCAGAAAACCTATGAGCAGGTGTTTCACCGCGCGCTGACGTCTGGCGTGTTTCAGTTTGAGTCGAACGGCATGCGCGACGTGTTGCGGCGATACAAGCCGACATCAGTGGCAGACCTGACGGCGTTGAACGCGCTCTTCCGTCCGGGCCCGATTCAGGGCGGCATGATTGACGACTTCATCGAGCGCAAGTGGGGGCGCAGGGAAGTTGAGTACGAGTTGCCGGAGATGGAGCCGATACTTCGCGAGACGCTGGGCGTCATCGTGTATCAGGAACAGGTGATGCAGCTGGCGAATACGCTGGCCGGCTACTCACTGGGTGAAGCCGATCTGTTGCGCCGCGCGATGGGCAAGAAGAATCCTGAAGAGATGGCGGCGCAGCGGAAGCGTTTTGTGGATGGCGCGGCGGAGAAGAATTTTCCGAAGAAGACGATTGCTGAAGTCTTCGACAAGATGGAGAAGTTCGCGGGGTACGGGTTTAATAAGTCGCACTCTGCTGCATATGCACTACTGGCGTATCACACGGCTTATTTGAAGACGCATTTTCCGGTGGAATTTATGGCGGCGCTGCTGACCTCGGAAACTTCGAAGCCGGAAAATGTTGTGAAGTACATCAAGGAATGCCGCGAGATGGAGATTCCTGTGGTGCCGCCGGATGTGCGGTATTCGGATGCGAACTTCACCCCGGCGGGGCAGGCGATTCGATTCGGGCTGGCCGCGATTAAGAACGTTGGATCGAATGCCATCACCACGATTGTGAAAGCGCGCGAAGAGAAGACGATGGAGTCGTTCTGGGACTTCTGTCGCGAGATCGATCTGCGCGTTGTGAACAAGCGCGTTCTGGAGTCGCTGATCAAGGCCGGCGCACTGGACAGCTTCGGCAAACGCGCGCCGATGATGGCCTGCGTTGACAAAGCGATGGAGCGGGCGCAGAAGCATCAGCGCGACGCGGACCATGGGCAGCATGGTTTGTTCGGAATTTTCGATGACGTGCCAGCAGCGCTGGCCAACAGCAGTGGCAGTCGTCATGAGCCTTTGCCTGGAGTGGCGGATTGGGACGAGACGGAGCGGTTGCAGGCGGAGAAAGAGGTGCTTGGGTTCTTCGTGTCAGGCCATCCTCTTGAGAAATACGCTGACAAACTGATGAACCTGAGCGTCATCGACACTGCGACAGCGCTGGAGATGAAGCCTCCGCCTTCGAACGGCCGGCGCGGTGGCGATCAGAGTGAAAACGAAATTGCGATGGCGGGAATCATCACTGGCTTGAAGGTGGCGAAGTCGCGCAAGGGCGATCTGTATGCGCAGGCGGGCCTGGAAGATATGGTCGGACGCATCGACGTCATCTGTTTTCCTGAGGGATATAAGAAGCTCGGCGACAAGCTGAAAATTGACGTGCCAGTGCTGGTGCGCGGAGTGTTGCGCGCGGAAGAAGATGCGGCGCCGAAGCTGGCGATTTCGAGCATAACTGCGCTGGAGGATGTGAAGATCAAGCTGCCGGGCAGCGTGCGCATTCGCGTGAATCTGAAGCCGGAGCAGGATGATTCACTGCTGGTGAAGCTGCATGAGATTGTGACGGCGGCGCCGGGGCCGGGCCGACTGATGCTGGATGTCGATGTGGACGGCGAGTATCTGGTGATGCTTGAGCCGGAGGGTGTTTCGGTTGCAGCGGACAAAGGATTTGTCGAGCGAGTCGAGAGCCTGACGGGGCGCGGTACAGTGCAGTTGATTCAGTAGGAAACGCACTCTCGTTCTTTCAGGGATTTATGAGAACGCCGCAGTGAGAGCACCTTTTGCGATAGAGCTGTTCTCCGCGATAAGGCCTTCGGCAGTAGAAACAGGGATATGACCGGTACTGCAGCCACGAGAATCCGGTGAAGCATATGTAGCAGCCGCCCAGCAGACAGCTTGGCGCGTATCCACCCATCACGTCGGGAAGAACATCAGTTAGAAGCAAGCCAAAGGGAATGCATCCGCAGAGCAAGACGATCAGGCGCAGCTTTATCTTTCGGTAATCTTTCCAGTGGAACATCTTTCTCCGGAATCAGCGTTGCGATGAATCTCAAGGTCAGGCCGGGGAGTTGCCGTGAGATCTTTTGCGGAAAAATAAGTAATAACGGATACGAGGCAAACTGCAAAGACCAAAGTTGCGAAGTTGCGTTTCCTGAGGGTCCCTTTCGGCCAAGACTCAGACGATGGAGTCAGCCTAATTGCTCGATGATCTGTGGTTGAGCTTGTGCCCGGGTGGTGAGGGTCACCGCGGCACCGATGATGAGCGCGCCGCCGATCCAGGCGGACGGGCCGAGATGTTCGTTGAGCAGAGTGACTCCCAGTACTGAGCCGATGAGCGGTTCGAGGTTAAGGAAGACACCGGCTTGCGATGCGGGAATCCTGCCGAGTCCCCAGTTCCACATGAGTGTGGTGCAGGCGGTGCAGAGCATGCCTGAGATGGCGAGGGCCATCCACGCGCGGTGGGACATGTGGAGGGGCGGCGGCCCGTCAACGAGAAACACCCACACGGCGACCATCAGACTGCCCACGGTAACGCAGTAGACGCTGACGGCGATGGGAGAATCGCGGAGCATGAGTCGCTTGCTGGCGAGAATCCAGAACAGAGCTGCGACCATGGCGGCGAGAATCATGAGATCGCCGATGAGGCTGGGGTCTCCAGCGTTCGCAGCATGCAGGTGATTTCCGCTGAACGCGATCAATGCCGCGCCGAGCGTGGAGGCGATGAGCGCGATCCAGCCGATGCGTGGCATGTGTTCGCCGGCGAAGAGGACGGCTCCGAGGGCGAGGATGACCGGCAGCGCGCCGACCATTAACGATGCGTGGGAGACAGTGGTGCGCGCGAGTCCGGCAAACTGAACGAGGAATTGGAGTGGTACGCCGACGAAGGCGGCGAGGAGCAGCAGGCGCCACTCACTGGCGCTGAAGCGGACGCGGTTGCGGCGGGCATCCCGCAGGCCTACCGGAAGCAGCACCAGCAGCGCGAAGGCGAAGCGGTAGAAGACCATGTGGCCGACGCGAAGTTCTGCGAGGGCGATTTTTCCGAAGTAAAAGCCCGTTCCCCAGAGGCTTCCGGCTGCGGCGCACGCGAGATAGCCGAGTGCGCGGTGGTTCGACGACGCGGGGGAAGGCATACCTCAATGTTGCACAAGTTCGATTGATTCGGCGAAGTGAGTGGATGTTAAGCGCGCTCTACGTCAAGGATTGCAGGGGATATCGCGCGATGCCGCCCGAATATTTGTGCGCTTCGCGGGCTGCACATACAATCGGAAGGAAATGGAAGAGCGGCAAACGCAGCAGCACTCTGCAGTAACGGCACCGGCTGAAGTTGTCCCTGTGGCGTGGACCAAGC
The DNA here is from genome assembly GCA_035567995.1 of Acidobacteriaceae bacterium. Classification (GTDB taxonomy): domain Bacteria; phylum Acidobacteriota; class Terriglobia; order Terriglobales; family Acidobacteriaceae; genus JBBPYY01. The sequence goes on along the minus strand of DATMOZ010000059.1, from coordinate 2,215 downwards.
AGGAGTTGGCAAGGCATCCGCAGCGACCGTACCCCATGGATTACATCCAGGCGATTTTCAACGATTTCAGTGAGATCCACGGCGACCGGAACTACGGTGACGATCCGGCGATGGCGTGCGGCTTCGCGCGTTTCGATGGTGAAGAAGTGATGGCCATCGGCAACCTGAAGGGGCGGGGGACGAAGGACAAGGTATATCGCAATTTCGGCATGCCGTACCCGGAGGGCTATCGCAAGGCCCTGCGGTGCATGAAGATCGCGGAAAAGTTTGGGCGGCCGATTTTCACGTTCATCGATCTGGCGGGGGCAGCACCTGGCATCGGCGCGGAAGAGCGCGGGCAGGCGGAGGCAATCGCGCGAAATCTGCGCGAGATGGCGCGGCTGCGTGTTCCGGTGATTGCGACGATTACGGGAGAGGGCGGGTCGGGTGGCGCTCTGGCGCTGGCCGTTGCAGACCGCGTGCTGATGCTCGAGAACGCGGTTTATTCCGTCATTTCGCCGGAGGGCTGCGCTTCGATCATGTGGAAGGACGCGTCGAAGCGCGTGCTGGCTGCGTCGGCAATGAAGATTACGTCCGCGGATGTGATGAGCCTTGGTTGCGCTGACGACGTAGTCCGGGAGCCGGAGGGTGGCGCGCAGACAGACGCCGAGGCGGCGGCTGCGATGCTGGCCGAGAAGTTACGGTCGCACCTGGGCGAATTGCAGGCGATGCCGGTGGATGAGATGGTGCGCGCGCGCCAGCAGAAGTTCCGCAACATCGCGCAGTTCTATACAAGTTAGGCGTCTGATTGAACCACTGGACTGCAAACCCGCGCCTTCGCTCTTTCCGTAACCTTCTGTTCGCCATCGTTGCCATCTGGTTCGCTCAATACCTGGCGAATATATTCGCCGTAACTCTGAACACAGGGCAGTGGTTTCCCCCGCTGTACTTTACGTTTCTTCTTCTTTTTTACATCGCGGTATTTGGCGGGATGGGAAGTGTGCTGGATGGCCAGTCCCACCCGTACAAGGCGATGGGATTGGCTCCGCGCCCGGGTTGGGGCGAGGAAATTGCTGTCGGCGCCGCGGTCGGATGGGCAATGGTTGTTGCGGTAGTTGGCATCATTGCGATTGGTGGCGGCCTGCGTATCGGCTTTGACCGTTCTGCGTTAAGCTGGGGCGCGCTCGGCATCAACGTGATCACGTTGCTGCTGGCTTCGCTCGCGGAAGAAATCGCGTTTCGTGGGTACCCGTTCCAGCGATTGATAGAGGTTACGGGTCCGGTGACGGCGGTTCTGATCTCGTCGCTGGCATTCGGCCTGGTGCATGCGGGGAATCCGGACGCTACGCCGCAGAGCGTTGCGGTGACCGTTCTTTCCGGCGTTCTGTTTTCAGTTGCGTACCTGCGCACGCGTGCTCTGTGGCTGGGTTGGGGACTGCATTTTGCCTGGAACTTTGCCTTGGCGGTGATCTTCGGCCTGCCGATGAGCGGGATCTGGAGATACTCGACGGTCGTACAGACCCATGCGCGGGGTCCACTGTGGCTGACAGGCGGCGACTATGGACCTGAGGCGAGCCTGACCGCTGCGGTTGTGCTGTTTATTGGAATATGGGTGGTCGTCCGGGTAACGCGGGATTACGCCTGGCGCTACGGACAGCCGGAGATTGTGCCTGGGGGAATACCAGTCGACATCGGCGGGCACCCACCCGTCGCGGGATTTCCGCCACCTGCGGCGGTTGCGCCGGAAGCGAAGCCGGCGGACGAGAACGGCCTGGTTCAGATCCAGTTGAAGTAGACGCTGAGGCTGGGTTCGCGCATCTCACAAAAAGAATCGACGCAGTGATTCGTACGCCACAGCGCTAATTCGATGGCGTCAATTCTCATTTGCTTTCGTCTAAGAATCGCGCCATCATGTTTCCCTCACCGGTCGCAGCCAGGGGGCCACTATGAATACGCCGGTTCGAGCAAGGCGACTCGCAAGAGCGGGTGTTGTCGTCTGCGCCTGCTGTGGGTGCATGAGTATCAGCGCACAAGTGTTTACCGTTCATGATAAGACCGTGACCGGGCAGATGGCTGAGTTTCACGTTACGTCTGTTGAACTCTCAAAAACTCCGTTGGGTGAGCGCACGCGCCAGGAACTAATCCGCGCGTTGCAGGCGGAGCAAGGGTTCGCGATGCGGCCGATTCCCATGGGACACAAGGGACTGCTGCTGCACGCCAACGGCGAACTCGACAA
>DATMOZ010000058.1:0-13480 GCA_035567995.1 Acidobacteriaceae bacterium | reverse complement strand
CGCACCTTCAGCATCAACGTTAAGAGCATCTTTCTTTTTTGCCGCGAGGCCATTCCTGCGATGCAGCGTCAGGGCGGTGGATCAATCCTGAACATGGCATCCGCAACAGCGCTGCGCAGTGTCGTAGATCGCGCTGCATATTCCGCGTCTAAAGCGGCAGTGATCGGTCTCACACGCTCCATGGCGCTGGACTATGCCGCTGACGGCATCCGCGTGAACTGCTTGTGTCCCGGCACGACCGACACTGAGTCTCTGCAGCAACGCGTCGCTGCCTTTGCCGACAAAGACGAAGCACTGAGAACTTTTTCCGCTCGCCAGCCCCTCAACCGTCTCGGCACCCCCGAAGAAATTGCCGAAGCGGCTCTCTATCTTATTTCTGAAAAAGCGTCATTTATCACCGGAGCAGCATTCGCCATCGACGGAGGAATGTCTCTGTGATCCTTCACAATGCTCCCCGGGTCCGCTCCAAATGGAACGGGCGGCAGGCCGTGACACTCAGCAATGGCATCGTAGAGATGACTTTGCTTGTCGGCGGCGGACACATCGCGTCGTTCTCCCTCACCGCAAATTCGATCAACTCGCTTTGGGAAGCACCCTGGGAAACAGCCGACCCATTAGATCCACGGTGGTCCGTACTGGCCAATCGATATGGCGCTGACCCGGCTGGACAATTTCTAGCCGGTTATACGGGGCACGCACTCTGCCTTGATATCTTTGGCATGCCCTCTGCGATGGAAGCAGCCGCCGGCGTTGCACTGCATGGAGAGACCGGCGTGCGGGAATGGGAAATCGACTCCACGCCAGGCGCATGCACAGCACGCGTGACTCTTCCTGCAGCGGGCTTGCAGCTACAGCGTGACGTCATCTTGCGCGAGTCGGCGGCATTTGTCACCGAGACGGTGACAAATGATCGCGATGTGGCGCGCGACATCCACTGGGTGCAGCACGCGACATTCGGTCCGCCAATGCTCAACGACAGTTCCGGCGTCATCGACGCATCAGTCGAGCAGTGCGTCACATGGCCTGAGGGTTACGAAGGCAGATCTCTTGTTCGGGCGAACGTTCGCTTTGCGTGGCCGAACGCCCCAGTCGAGATCGGCTCCCACACAACCACCTTGCGACAGCCGTTCGCCGTCCATGGCACGGGCTTCGTCGTAGCAGCACTCACCTCACCAAATAGGTCTCTGCAGTTTGTGATCGCGCGCAGCACAGAACACGCGCTCGCCATCGGGTACTGCTTTCGACGCGAAGATTTTCCATGGGTAGCCATCTGGGAAGAAAACTGCGCACGAAAAAGTCCGCCATGGAATAGCTCGACGAAGGCGCGAGGCATGGAGTTCGGCACGACGCCGATGCCTCTCGGGCGGGAGGGTGTCGCAGAACTCGGCGAAATCTTTGGCACACCGTCCTCGCTTTCCCTCGGCCCACATGCCAGCAGACAAGCTCGCTTCTGCATGTTCCTCACCCATGTGCCGCGAGACTGGCAGCAGATCACCGATGTTGTCGCTCACGCATCTGGCCTGACCCTGCGAGGCGCGGCGGCAAATCAGCAGCTGCACGTCGCAGCAAACAGCGTAGACAAGTTCTTCAACGCAATTCAGGAGGAAATTTGAGCGGAACGTCCGAGGGAATGTTGTTCCTGATTCTAGCTGCCGTCATGAATGCCAGTTTCACACTACCGATGAAGTTCGCGGGTCGGTGGGCTTGGGAAAACACCTGGCTCGCCTGGACAATCTTCGCTCTGCTCGTCCTTCCGCCCGGCATAACCCTGCTCACGGTGCCGCACCTTGGCGACATCTATTCCAGCACGAGCGGCGTGGCGCTGCTGAGTGCTGTTCTATTCGGCGCGGGCTGGGGAGTGGCCCAGGTCTTCTTCGGTCTTGCCGTCGATGCGATTGGCATCGCGCTCACATTCTCTCTCGTACTCGGTACGTCAGCGGCCGTCGGGACAATCATCCCTCTTCTGCGGTTGCATGCGGATCGTCTTCACACCCAAGCTGGTCATCTCGTTATCGCGAGTGTGGCGCTCGTTTTAGTCGGTGTTTTGATCTGTGCGATCGCCGGTCGTCAGCGCGAACGCGCAATGCGCTCCACCACCGCAGGAATTCCCAAGGCAGGCACAGTCGGGCTTCTGCTCGCCATCCTCTGCGGATTTGGTGCCTCCTTCGTCAATTTAGGCCTGTCCTTCGGCGCTCCATTGATCTCTGCCGCGCGCTCGAATGGTGCCAGTGAGCTGATGGCTCCCAATGCAGTCTGGTTCCCTCTCATGATGGCCGGCGCAATTCCAAATCTTCTGTACTGCGCATGGCTCTTGAAGAAGAACCAATCATTCACTCGGTACAGATTGTCAACCGCCGGCCACTGGGTGCTCGCTTTGCTCATGGCGATCTTTTGGTTTGGCAGCACGCTCGTCTATGGTGCAGCCACACAGCACTTGGGAGCGCTCGGGCCTGTCCTTGGCTGGCCTCTCTTCATGTCGTTGATTGTCATCACCGCCAGCCTACTCGGCATGATGACCGGTGAGTGGCGACAGAGTGGGCGCGGCCCCCTATCAATACAGCTTGCCGGCGTCGTCGTGCTCGTCCTCGCGGTCTTCTTACTCGCTCACACCAGCCAGATGGTTTCCTAAAACAATAGCAGTCGAGGAGAACGCATGAAAGCGTTGGCACTGGATATTGGCGGCACACACATCAGTTGCGCAATCGTCGATGATCGCCGCATGCTCGCGACAGAAAACATCTCCGCCGACAGCGCTCAGAGTTTGCGTTCGATGCTGCCACTGCTGGCGAATACACTCCGCAACCTCATGAATCGCGTCAGCACTTCACCAACGGATTGCGCCGGAGTCGCGATCGCCTTCCCCGGAATCATAGATACGCGCTCCGGGAGGATTCTGTCGACGCTGAAGAAGTACGAAGACGCTCCTTCGCTCGATCTCACGGCGTGGTCTCAGACCGAGTTCGGTCTGCCTCTCCGGATTGAGAATGATGCGCGAATGGCTCTACTTGGCGAGCGCCACTCAGGCGCGGCCGTCGATCACTCCGACATCGTAATGATGACGTTAGGTACGGGCATCGGCGGCGCGGCAATGATCGAAGGCAAGCTGCTGCGGGGCGTCCACGCACAAGCGGGCTCATTGGGCGGCCACCTGCCCGTCGCGTTTGAAGGACGACTGTGCAGCTGCGGGAACATTGGTTGCGCGGAAGCAGAAGCTGCTGGATGGTCCATGCCGCTCGTTGCAAGAGCGTGGCCAGGCTTCGAGTCCAGCACGCTCGCGCAGACCGCAGAAATCAATTTTCGTCTTCTGTTTGAACAGGCCGCACAAGGAGACACTGTCGCTGTCGGTCTGCGCGATCGTTGCCTCAACGTCTGGGCAGCAAATGCCGTTGCTCAAGTGCATGCCTACGATCCTGAGGTCGTTCTCCTCGGCGGCGGTGTGATGAGCAGCGCCGCCGTCATCGTTCCCTATGTCGAGGCCTACGTTCATCGACATGCGTGGACACCGTGGGGAAAGCCGGCCATTCGTGCCGCGCAGCTCGGCAATGACGCCGCCCTTCTCGGTGCCGTCCCACTCTTATCGGAGGTAGCCTGATGCCGCGGCAATCTAATTACGACAAGTACCCCTATGTGCCGGTCGGCGAGCAAAAAGATTGCGCCGTGGGATGGGCCGAAATTGCAGCGCGCATTCGCAACGCACGCCCTTCGCCACGCACGGTCTGTGTCGAATGCTACCCAGGCGCCTTTGTGGATCACATCGCAGACGGCCTCGTTCGCGAGCTGAAACCTAATCGAGTCGTCTTCAGCGCCGATGCCTTCCGCAACGAACGCGACATTCGCGACATGCAGTGTGCCGTCCTCGGTGATGATGCGGTTTTTGGACGGATGAACGGGATCACCATCGCCGACTATTTCGATCCGGAAAAGCTCAACCGATTGCAAGCGAGCATCACGGACGCCTCCGCCGGGGTGACGCTCGTCATCGGAACCGGCGCCTCGCTCGTTTGCCCCTCCTGGGATCTGCTGGTTTACGCAGATATGGCTCGCTGGGAAATTCAGCAACGCTGGCGCCGAAATCTCATCGGGAATCTCGGCCTCGATAACACCGGCGATCCGATTGCTCCGAAGTATAAATGCGGATACTTCCTCGAATGGCGCGCTGCCGACAGGCTGAAGCAGACGCTGCTCCCGCAGATCGACGTGCTCCTCGATACCAACGATGCACAAATGCCTAAAGGGATCAGCGGCGAGCAGCTGCGCCATGGGCTGAATACCGTTTCCCAGCGTCCATTCCGCGTGGTTCCCTACTTCGATCCCGGCCCGTGGGGCGGCCACTGGATGGAAGAGGTCTGCGATCTTCCGCGTGACAAGCCGAACCACGCGTGGTGCTTCGATTGCGTTCCCGAAGAAAACAGCCTGCTGCTCGGCTTCGGAGACGTGCGCGTTGAGGTGCCTTCGGTCAATCTCGTTTTCGCATGCCCCGACGCCCTGCTTGGAGAAGCAGTCCACGGTCGTTTCGGCAAAGAATTTCCCATTCGCTTCGACTTCCTCGACACCATGGGCGGCGGCAATCTTTCATTGCAGGTACACCCCCTCACCGAATACATCCAGGACAAGTTCGGCATGCACTACACGCAGGATGAGAGCTACTACCTGCTCGACGCAGGACAAGAAGCGACCATCTACCTGGGCCTAAAAGAGGATGCCGACGCCAGCGCTCTTGAGAACGACCTACGCGTTGCGCAAACCGGCGTTTCTCCATTTCCTGCAGAGAAATATGTCAATCAGTGGCCCGCGAAAAAGCACGATCACTATCTCATTCCCGCGGGAACCATTCATTGCTCTGGAGCCGAAAGCATGGTGCTCGAAATCAGCGCGACACCGTACATCTTTACCTTCAAACTATGGGACTGGGGCCGTCTGGGGATGGACGGCTACCCGAGACCCATCCACATCGATCACGGTATAGCCAATATTCAGTGGGACCGGAAGACTGCCTGGATCGAGAGCAATCTGGTGAATCAGTTCGAAAGCATTGCTAGCGGCGATGGCTGGAGCGAAGAAAGAACTGGCCTGCATGCCCGCGAGTTCATCGAGACACGCAGACACTGGTTCACCAAATCCGTGCGGCACGACACTAGGGCGGGCGTGAATGTTTTAAACCTCGTCGAAGGGGATGAAGTCATCGTAGAGAGTCCCAGCGGCGCATTCCCGCCGTTCATCGTGCACTACGCTGAAACATTTATCGTGCCCGCCGCCGTTGGAGCCTACACCATCACTCCACATGGGCCCGCGAAAGATCAGCCATGCGCGACCATCAAAGCTTTCGTTCGAGTAGGAGCAGACTAGGTTCCCATGAACCGATTTACCGAATTGTTAGACCCGATCACTCGCAGTTTCCTCGAGGCGGGTCGAGCGGCAGGCGGACCGAAAATCGAAGAAATGAGCGTCCCCGAGGCACGCGCCGCCATGCGAGCATCCCAGCCCAGCCGCTATACCGACTACGCAGTACGCACCGAAGAGATTCCACTCGAAGGCTACTCACTGAAGACGGTGCGCCCGCAAAATGCCGCCCACAGCTTGCCGGCACTCGTCTACTTTCCTGGCGGCGGATGGGTGCTGGGCGGCAGCGACACACATGCCCGTATCGTCTGCGAACTCGCTCTGCGTGTTCAATGTTCCGTGATCGTCGTCGACTACGCGCGCGCACCAGAATCGCCGTATCCTGCTGCAAAGCACCAATGCATTTCCGCTTTGAAGTACGTACATGACCATGCTTCAGCGTTGAACATTGACACCGAACGCATAGCGATCGCGGGTGACAGTGCAGGTGGCAACCTTGCAGCCGCAGTCGCGCTCGAGGCGGCAAAACGCAACATATCTCTCCGCCTGCAAGCGTTGATCTGTCCCGTAGTAGACAGCGACTTCGACACCCCCTCTTATCTGGACTTCGGCTCGAATATGAACCTCGATCGCAGCGCCATGCAGTGGTTTTGGAAACACTACGTGCCCTCGCCCCAGCGGCGCAAGGAAAGCGGCGCATCTCCGCTACGCGCATCAGTCGATCAGATCAACAACGTTGCCCCAGCTATCCTCGTGACTGCCGAATGCGACGTTCTGCGCGATGAAGCGGAACACTATGCGAGAAAGCTGGCGAACGCTGGCATCAACGTGATCGCGATACGCTACCTCGGCGCCGTACACAACTTCCCCGTGGTCGACGCGCTTGCCGCCACACCCAATGCGCGCGCATGTCTCAGCATGCTCGCGACCCAATTGCAACTCGGCCTCAAGAAAGAAGCAGTCTAATCATGCGTCTCGTCAGATTTGGTGAAGCAGGTTCAGAAAAACCGGGTGTCCTCAACGCGCGCGATGAGCGCCTAGACGTTTCATCTCACTTTCTCGACTGGAACGGCGCGGCGCTCGCGACTCAACTCCCACAGGTTCAAGAGGTGATCCGTGCGGAAGGCGACCGTTTGCCACGTGTGCCCGAGAGTGTGCGCTGGGGCGCTCCGATTGCGCGCCCGTGGAAGGTGGTCTGCGTTGGTCTGAATTACTCAGACCACGCGGCGGAAGCCGGCCAGCCAGTCCCAAAGGAGCCGATTCTGTTTTTGAAAGGATCAAACACCGTCATTGGGCCATATGACGACGTTCTCATCCCGCGCAAAAGTGAGAAGACAGACTGGGAGATCGAACTCGGTGTCGTCATCGGTAAGACCGCAAGATACGTCGCGACCAAGGACGACGCGCGAGAACATATTGCCGGCTACTGCATTTCGCATGATGTGTCCGAACGAGCATTCCAGATGGAAAGAGGCGGACAGTGGACGAAGGGGAAAAGCTGCGACACCTTCAATCCTCTCGGCCCGTGGCTCACGACGCCCGATGATCTGCCCAACGTACGCTCTCTATCTCTAGAACTGATGGTTAACAACGAAGTCCGTCAACGTGGAAACACAGCGAAGATGATCTTCGACGTCTATGAAATCGTACGGTATGTTTCGCAATTCATGACACTCGAGCCGGGAGACCTCATCACGACCGGCACGCCGCCGGGAGTCGGGCTCGGCATGAAGCCACCGCAATATCTGCGGTCCGGCGATATCGTCGAGCTTTCAATTGAGGGCCTGGGCCATCAGCGTCAACGATTTCGCAACGCAGAGATTGGGGAAGCGACCATGGGATCCGAGACTCTCTCCGGACTTGGACAGTAGTGATGTCGAGTCCGAGAGAACTTTGATTGATCCGAGTGCTCTGCGCAATATACCAATCAGGCCCTTAGGACGCTCAAACGGATGTTATCTAAAGCGCAAGAATGGAACCTCATTCGTGAAATTCCTAAAATCAAGCTCGAGAAAGCATACGGACGAGACAGGCTTATCGACCCAGCCACCGAAAGTTCGCTCATTCAGGATCTTTCTGTACCAAACAAACACGGACGCACCCGCCGCATGCGTGAACAACTGCGCGACTTTCTAACCATCGCACAGGATTCAGGCATGCGTCCGAGTGAGATCTTCCGTATACGCATCCAGAACATCGACTTCACGAATATGCGGATATGAAGTCCACATGGGAAGACGCCGAAGGCCCGGCGCTTCGTACCGATGAGCAACCGCATGAAGAATGCGTTGCGGATCAGGGTCGGGGATCGTAGAGAGGGATGGCTGTTCCCTTCTGAGCGTTCCAAGACGGGACACCTCACATCGATCGCGAAGGGTTTCCAGGCGCTGCGTGATCGCACAGGCGTGAGCGAGAAGGTCGTTCCCCACTCGGCACGTCACACCTATGGAAGCTATGCGATGGAAGCCACTGGGAATATTTTCGCTGTCGCCGATGCGATGGGACATGCGAACGTGAAGTCCATGGTGGCGTACCAGCGCCACAGCCTTGATTCACTGCGCTCGGCGATCGAGCGTAGAAACGCTAACAACGACGCTCGCCACAAGTCCGTTTTGCCAGAAATTGACAGAATTTGTGACAGACTCGGAATTTCCGCCGGAGAGGAGGATGCCGAAGTCGCCCGTATCTCATTCTCTTGATTGCGCTTAGTTGGTGGACGCGGTAGGAATCGAACCTACAACCTGTCGATTAAGAGTCGAATGCTCTGCCAGTTGAGCTACGCGTCCACAGCGGTGGGAGTTATTGCGGTGAGGCTGTCGCGCTGAAACTTGCTCACGCTACGCCATAATTTTTTATATCACAAGCTTTTGCAGATTGAAGATCGAAGGGTGAGTTTAGAAGGTGAAGGCCAAGCCACCGCGGATCGATCGTGGCTGCTGTGCGAGGAACACCGTGTGACCATTCGCGCCGAGGACTGGCCGGTATCCTTCTGCCAGAAGATTGCGCACGTCAAAAATCGCTTCGAGATTCTGCTGGTGCCCGCATAGCGGCTGCCGGATGTAGATACTCAAATACGCGTCGCCCGAGGGATTATCGAAGGCATCCACCGGAGTCAGCGTGCCCGCTGGCTGCCAGCGATACGCTGCGTGCCAGACCGTGCCGGCGCCTGCCACCTTTCCATGCAGTGACAATACAGCACTGCTTGCGGACTGTGGCGTCAGAGAAGCAATCGCATTCTCGAGATCGCGTACGCGACGGAATGGTGCTGGTCCAAGAACGAGTGCTGTGCCGGTAGAAAACTCAATGGTCGCCCACAGCTCCGGAGTGATTTCTTCCGTCGCGGCAATATGCACGCCTTGCGAGGAATAGTTGCGACCCGCGGCGCGTAGCCCTCCGCTGGCCCCGTCCACGATTCCATTGCTGGCAGCCGCTAATGCAGCCGGTGTGGCCTCGGTGCCATTGATGATCGGATGCGAGAAGTGATCGCTATAGATAGCAGCCTCGAACCAGAGGTGGTCTAACCGGCGCTCGAACGCGAGCGAGTTGTGCGAATCGTTTTCGAGTACCAGTTCCCCGTGTTCGACGGCGAACCGCGGCAAGGTTGCCGCAGAGTTCACATCATTGATGCCCTGATACGCAGGGGACGATGCGAAGCGATATGCAAATCCGCTTTTGCCTTCCGGATTCGTGCGTACCGTCAGGAAAGGCCGCATGCTTGAAATGCGATTGGCCCCTCCGTCGGCGGACGCAGACTCCTGGATGATGGTCATTTCGCTGCCAGCCGCGATCTCCGCCAGTCCAGCCAGGCGCGTGCTCTCAGCCCCACGCAGGACGAACGTCGCCACCCGGACCGCATCCGAGCCACCAACCGACAGTTCGGGGAGCTGACGCAGGGTCGCGTTTGTTCTTAAATCCGTATTCGTAAGCCCCTGAGAAAGCCTTCTTTCCAAGCCCGCAGAGAACGCCGCCGCGTTCGCGCTGCCTGGCTGATTCACATCGCTGTGAACCATCCACAGGCCGTTTCCGGCGTCACCGCCCGCGGCTTCAAGCGCGGCATGGGATCCGCTCGCGGCAAACTCTCCACTGCCCGATGAAACAGTCGCATGCATGATGGCGCGGCGCTGGACAGACTCCGCCCTGCGGCTGGCTACAACAACCGTCGGCCCGTCATCATTCCAACGCAAAATCGGACGGCTTACTGAAGAGCGCAGCGTCCACTTCCAGTCGTCCTCAGATTCATCAGGTGCGCGACGTTGAATCGGCACCCATTGCGCTGCCTCGAAAAGCGTATTCAGGGTCAGATTTACGACAGCCTGGCCGCCACGGAGATTGAGGTTATCGCGCAGAGTCGGCAGAAATGCGGCAGCGGTCACCTTAAGGGCATAATGACCGGGCGCGACAGATGCGAAATGATAGCGGCCTCGAAGATCAGTCAGCACAACAGCCACTTCGGCGGCTGACGGCGTGAGTAACTCAACTGCCGCGCCCATCTGCGGCGTTCCATGAGCATCGCGGACAATCCCAGAAAGAGCGCCCGGTAGCGGGCGCTGTTGGGCGCAGGCACTCAGCGTCCATGCCACAAGAAGCGCGAGTGCAGCGGTCGTTCCGAATCGCATGGATCGTAACTTCTGCTTCAAAGCCGCCTAGTCCTCATCTTCGTCACAACTTCGCCGCGACGTCCTGGCCTTGATGAGATCGCTCGACTACCGCCTCGCTGCTACCGATATCGATCTGTTCCGGTGCAACTTCGGCTTTGGTACTGAATCCACCATATTCTGACACGTTCTATTCCACAACAAAAGGGGCCGACTGCGCCAGTTCCTGCTTCGTGACCCCGTCGTTCACGGTAATGGTCACCTTGTATTTACCCGGCTCCAGAGAAGCCAACGGCATGCTCTTCTCTACGGTGATCTGGTCTGAGTTCGGGCTGAGCGCAACCGACTTTTCTGAGCTATCGAGCACGTTCTTGTTCGACCCGACGTCGACAATCTGGTATTCGATCGTGGCTCCGTTCTGCTTGCTCTTATCGTCAATTCCGAGATTATAGATCTGCATCCAGAAGTTCAGGCGCTGACTGCGCTTGAAAGTAACGGGCATGAGAGCGTTCGAACTGACGCGGGGATAAATTTTTGTGTTGCCAATTACGAAATTTCCGGTTCCGATGTCCTTCGATGCAACCCGCTCCATCTTGTCCGCAAGGATGAGTGAAGATGCAGCCAGCTTGTCGTCGTCATATTTTGGAACATCGATACCGCGGGCATAAGTGCCGATGTGGTCCGCGTTGTTGACGTCTTTAATGACGATGTCTACGCGATAACGGCCGGGCCGCAACGGGAGCGACTTCCAGTACACCGAAGAAGTTTCCTTTACCTTATCCAGCAATTCGGCCGGTTGCTGGATCTCAACCGTGTCTTCGAATGTCTGCGCAATGCGGCCTGTCAGCGTCGTCACGCGACCAAGTATGTTAACCGTTCCCTTGGCAACGCCATCTTTGTTTGAAAAAGTGATATCGCGATTGCGAATTTGCAGCGTGATTGGCACCAGGACGGTGTCATTTGTCACTTTGACGAAATCGGTGCGTACATCAAAAGGAAACGGCGGCCCGGTCAGGATGCGCGACTTCGTCATGTACTGCTCCATGTCCTTGAACTTGACGACTGGAGGAGCCATCAACTTGCTAGCTTGGATCAAGCGATCGAATTGCTTCGATTTCTGGTTCGAAGCAAGCGGGCCATTCCCGAGTCTTTCGAGGCCACCGTTGAAGCGGTCGCTCTTCTTAGCCTGGCCCATTGACTCGAAGAGGGTTGAGCCGGCGCCGGGAACGTTGAGCAACGCGTCCTTCTCAGAACGATCAATGGTCATGTGGTAGTCACTGCACTGGCAAGTGTCTACGAATTCAATGTCGATGTTATCGCCTACACCCTCGATGTACCTGTAGTGCCACACTTCAAACGGAAAAGTAGAAGTGTTGCCGCCGCCTTCATCAATGGGGCGCTCGTAGCTGCCCCCACTGGGGTGCGCGTCAATCGAGTCTGGTTTTCCAAAAGAGATATAAATGTGTCCGCGGTCTGTGCGCCAGCCAGCCTTGCCGGCGGCAAAATGCTCGTTCGCGTATGCAATGCGCTGGTAGTGCTCTTCGCGAAAGGTGTTCTCTGGCGACTCAGGGTTCGGGTTGCGTCGCAGCCAGAACTGCTCGATGAAATTTTCGCGCTCTTCGTCGTTGCCGAGCGCAAGAAACGCTTTTCGTTCTTGATCGCTGATGATGTAGGTGACGTCTTCGTTTAACCACTTCTTGAACGTCTCGCCCATTTCCTGGCGCATGCGCTTCTGCTGCTGCGCATATTCCTTGTCGGTGATCTTGCGTTGCAAGGGATCAGGACCTGGCGAGGGAGCTGTCTGGCAATAGGCAGGAATGGCGACAGCAAGGCAAATCCCCGCTGCTGCAAAAGATACGACAAAACCGCGGCTCAACTTCACAGCATTCACTCCCCTAGGCGTGCGCAGGAGCGCCCAGCCTGTTATGCCGATTGTAAAGACTTGGTTACTCCGCCACAAGCACCGAATCCGACATGCGACAAAGGGCTTACCCCTTGTAGGACGCGCTGTTATCATCGTGGGCAGCAGATATCGCTTAAGAAAAATACTTTCCTGTGACGTTTGCACCACAGAAAGCGTGTTTTGCAGGGAACAAAAGAACAAAAATGAGCGTACTGCGTCATTGAAGCGTAGTTCCGTGTCGTGAGCCTGCTTGCGTCGCACAACTTTCAGGGAGCCGTCCGCGCCCTTGCCCGGACATTAAAGGTCGAGCATGTCTGCAAAGAAGATCGTAATCATTGCCACCGTCGTCGTCCTACTCGCCGCGATGGTCGTCTTTACTGTCGTCCGGTCGCAATCGAGCCAAACCAAGGTCATTACTGCCAAGGTGCAAAAACAAGACCTCGTGACGATTGTGAGCGGCACAGGGCAAATCAAGCCAAAAACGTACGTGAACATCGGCGCGACGGCGTTCGGGCGTATCACCCACCTCTATGTAAAGGAGGGCGACGCAGTTAAGCGGGGACAGCAACTGGCGTCGATCGAGAACGTCCAGGCCATCTCTGGGGTCGATGCGCAGCAAGCCGCCATCAGTTCGTCCAAGACCGACATCGGTTCTTTTACAGCGGCGGAGAACGTGGCCCATGCCAACCTGGAACACGCGAAGGCCGACCTTGTGCAGAAGCAGCTCGACTATGTGCGCGCCAAGTCGCTTTTCGACGCCGCGTTGATCTCAAAACAAGATTACGACGCCAAGAAGGCAGCGTTAGATCTCGCGATCGCCACCGAAGCGCAAATGGTTGCCGGAATCGAACAATCTAAGGCGCAGACGGATTCCGCGCGCGGAAAGCTGGCGCAAAATATCGCGACTCTACGTAGCAACTACGACTCGCTGAACAAGACGGTGAGCGAGGCTCCGTTCGACGGAATCGTCACCAATTTGCCGGTACGCGAAGGTGAGACGGCCGTGGTCGGTATTCAGAACGCCCAAGGTTCGACCTTG
The DNA here is from genome assembly GCA_035567995.1 of Acidobacteriaceae bacterium. Taxonomy (GTDB): domain Bacteria; phylum Acidobacteriota; class Terriglobia; order Terriglobales; family Acidobacteriaceae; genus JBBPYY01. Next base: position 603 of record DATMOZ010000058.1, on the reverse strand, counting down.
ATGACGCTCGCTGACATGTCAATCATCACCGCAGAAGTAAAGGTCGACGAGACCGACATCGTGAACGTGAAGCTTGGCCAGCCGGCTGATGTCACCGTCGATGCTGTTCCCGGAAAGACCTTCAAGGGACACGTCACCGAAGTAGGCGATCAGGCATTGTTGCGGTCCTCGGGATTGGCGACAAGCCAGTCCACCAGCGGCAGCGAAGAGGCAAAGGACTTCAAGGTAGTCGTTACCATTGATGAGCCATCTGCCGACCTCAGACCAGGCCTATCTACGACCGCGAAGATCATGACGGCGAAGAAGGACGGCACGCTTGCGATTCCGATCCAGGCGCTCACACTGCGCGATCCGGAGGCGGAAAAAGCGCACAGCAGCAAGAAAGACAGCTCAACCGTCTCGGCTGCGACTGCGAGCGCACCTGCGCCAAAGTCTTCCAAGAAGACTCCGCCGGTGCAGGGCGTATATGTGTTGAAGGCCGCGAAGCGCACCACGAAAGCGGAGTTCGTGCCTGTCACCACCGGAATAACAGGTGCCACAGATATCGAGGTCACGAATGGCCTGAAAGAAGGCGACGAGATCGTGATTGGCAGTTATAAAGTA
>DATMOZ010000057.1:0-6122 GCA_035567995.1 Acidobacteriaceae bacterium | reverse complement strand
TCGCTTGCAGCCAGAATCTCAAGCGGCTCCCGCGCCGAGGCACGTGCGAGGCTGGACGTTACTGTATTACGCAGCCCTTCTGCAAAAGCGGATAACTGATCGCCGCCGCCCGTAACTTTGAACGGAATTACCGCGAGCAGTTGTGGAGTGGGTGGCGGCGCCGGTTCGGATTGCGCTGCCGGCTTTTTCTGCTGCGCGTTCCATATTGGCCAAAGCGCTGCTGCCAGAATTGCCACTGTCAATATCGCAAGGCCGAAAAAAATTGCCCCTCCCAACGCAAGATGCTTCGCCGGAAGCGCCGTTTGAGAAAACTGGTGGCTTCCATGGTGGTCTCCGCTTCGTTCGAGACCGCGCAAGTCGATTAACAGGTCACGGACCGTCGCATAACGCTCTTCAGGATCGCGCGCCAGCATCTTGTTCAGCACATGCTGCAGTGCAGGCGACGCTCCGGAATTGACGTCTGCGATCGGCGGTATGGGACCGTGCAGGGTCTGGTCTATCGTCTGCGTGAGGCCTTTTCCTTTGACCGGGTTGCGTCCGCTAAGCATCTCGTAATACACGATGCCAAGGGAGAAGATGTCTGACTGCTCCGTGGGCGAGTTTCCTTCCAGCACTTCGGGAGCCATGTAGCCTGGCGTTCCACATAGGCTGCTGGCCGCATCGGGCAGGCTCACTGTCGCTGCGTCGGCGCAATCCTTGATCGCGGCACGAGCAAGACCAAAGTCCGCGACCTTGATTGTGCCGGCCTCGTCGCGAAGGATGTTTTCGGGCTTAATGTCGCAGTGCAGTATTGACGCGGCGTGCGCGGCGCGGATCGCTTCAGCCATTTCGATTGCCGAGGGGAGAAATCTGGGAACTGTCATCGGGCGGCTGACAAGGTCGCGGAGGTTGCCACCGTTCACATATTCCAGAACGAGGACAAGGTCGTCTTCGCTGGAACATACGTCATAAATCTGGACGATATATGGGCTGCGTATGGCGGAAGAACGTTTTGCTTCTGTGAGCAGTTGCTGGCGGAGGGCAGCCTGGTCTGCGCCGGAGCGGCCGAACAGAAAAGGTGCGAGTCGCTTGAGTACGACCTGGCGCCGCAGCAACTGGTCCTCCGCCAGAAAAACTTCGCCCATGCCGCCGCGGCCGATGGAACGGAGCACGCTGTAGCGCTCCCTGAAGGAACCAGGCATCTTCGCGAACGCGTCTGTGCGATCTTCGGGCTGCGTCGCCACCCTGCACCGCCTTGGCTCGATGGTAGCGTCTTGCTCAACGCTATGCCGCTATTATCGCGGAACTTAGCTGCAGCGCTGGCCGGGAGAGCCTGGCTCGGCCGGTGGGCGCTTTGCTCCGCCAGATTGGCCGATTTTCGTCAGGCGAGGTGAGATTTTGCCTTTTGCGGAGGAGTAATGCCGCGTATATTGCCTTATGGAGCACTGTCCGCACAATCCAGTTGACGCTAAGACGCTGGCTGATGCGCGCTTTGAACATGACTCCTGCGGTGTCGGCTTTGTCGCGACGCTGACGGCGATCCCTACTCACGAAATCCTTGCACATTCTCTTACTGCTTTAGCGCGTCTCGCTCACCGCGGAGCGATCGCCGCGGACGGGCAAAGCAGCGATGGCGTTGGCATCATGACAGGCATACCGCGTGATCTGCTGCTGGCGCAAACGTCGGTGCATCTCGACGCACACGAACCGCTCGCAGTCGGAATGCTTTTCTACGCGGCAGGCGCGGATGGCGCATCCATTGAGCGCGAGCTGGAAAGCTGTTTGTATCTTGAGCAATTCGCAACGCTCGCGTGGCGCGATGTTCCAATTGATCCGCAGGCGCTGGGAGAGATCGCGCGCGCAAGTATGCCGCGAATCCGCCAGCTGCTGCTGACGACCAGCGACGACAAAGGTGTTGAGCGACGCCTCTATGTCGCGCGCAAGCGCTTCGAGCGCAGCGCGGTCGGAGGTTATCTCTGTTCGCTGTCGTCGCGCGTGCTTGTTTACAAAGCAATGTGTGCCGGCCGGCTGCTGTCGCGCTTCTATCCTGATCTGCAGGACGAGCGCTACACCACCGCTTTTTCGCTGTTTCATCAGCGGTACGCGACTAACGTAATGCCCGCGTGGGAGCGTGCCCAGCCGCTGCGAATGCTCGCGCACAATGGCGAGATCAACACAATCTGGGGGAATCGCGCGCGAATGGATGCGCGTGCCTCGACGATCCCGCCTGAGTGCCATCCTCTTATTACGCCGGACGGGTCGGACTCCACCAGTCTGGACGAAACGATTGAGCTGATCTCTCGTAACGGACGCACCCTGGCGGAAGCGGTGCGGATGTTGCTGCCGCCTGCGCCTAATGCTGTCCGAAGCGAATACATGCGCTATCACGCGCAGACGGTCGAGCCGTGGGACGGGCCTGCGGCATTGACCTATGCAGACGGAGCGCTGGTTGGTGCTGCCATGGATCGCAACGGCCTTCGCCCGTGCCGCTACTTCGTGATGGACGATGGATTGGTCTTCGCCGGCTCTGAAGCGGGCCTGGTCGACCTCGACCCGGAAAGAATCTCGCGCAGCGAGCGCCTTGGTCCCGGCGAGATGGTGATTGTCGATTTAGAGGCCAAGAGACTTTATGACAATGACGCGCTGAACCATGTTTTCGATCAAGCGACAGGCTATGGAGATCTCATCGATCCTGGCATTCTTGAGCCGCTGACTGACGCTGGCGAAGCGCGTGATCCGCAAGAGCTGCTGAATCTGCAACGAGGATTCGGATACACGCGAGAAGACGTGAAGATGGTGCTGGCACCGATGGCGCTGGATGCGAAAGATGCCGTGTGGTCGATGGGCGACGACACTCCGATCGCTCCGCTCTCGCATACACCCCGCTCCATATACGCATACTTCCGGCAGAGGTTTGCGCAGGTGACGAACCCGGCGATCGATCCTCTTCGCGAGTCCTGCGTGACCTCGCTCAAGACGCGTCTAGGGCCGTGGCCGCACCTGCTCAATAAGCATGCGCCGTTGCCCGGAATTGAGATTCCTTCGCCGTTCTTGTCGAGGGGACAGGTCGCGGCACTGCGGGCAGCCCGGCATCCGAATGCGGACGCGCTTCCGGTTGCGGTCCTCGATTGCGTGTTTCCAGCCTCATCGACGCTCTCGAATGCGCTGGACGACGTTTGCGCGCGCGCTTGCGATCTAGTCCTCGGAGGCGCCGCGATATTGCTGTTGACGGATCGCGCTGCGTCAGCAGCTGCGATGCCGATTCCGATGGCGATGGCGACAGGCGCAGTCCACTCAACGCTGGTGAACCGCGGTCTGAGAACGCACGTCGGCCTTGCCGTGGAAGCGGGCGACTGCAGAGATCTGCATCACGCGGCGGTGCTGGTCGGTTATGGCGCCGGTGCGGTATGCCCGTGGCTGGCGTTTGAGACTGCTGCGCAGCTGAACCCCGACGGCGGCGAAGACCGCATGCAGCGTGCGCTTGAGCTTGGCCTTGCGAAAGTCATGGCGAAGATGGGTATCTCCGTCGTTGACAGTTACCGGGGCGCCCATCTTTTCGATGCGATCGGCTTGGATGATAACGTCATCCATCGCTGCTTCTTCGGAACGCCGTCGCCGCTCTCTGGCTGCAGCTTCGCCGACATCGAAGCGACCGTTCGATCTCTATGGCAGCCCTCCACCCTTCCCGAGCTACCGGATCCGGGCTGGGTGCGCTTCCGCAGACATGACGGCGCAGAGATTCACGCCTGGCAGCCGCCCACGGTAAAGGCCGTGCAGCTGGTCGCAGGAACAGCCCGGGGTGCCGCGGCGAGCGCCGTTCTGCCTGTCACAGCCGAAACAGCAGCCGGCACAGTCGGCACAGTCGTGGCCACGACGGACCCGGCCGCAAACTCGGTCAAACGTCCTGCGGCGTTGCGCGACCTTTTAGAGGTACGTCCTGCGGGCCCTGAACTACCCATCGACCAGGTCGAAGCGACAGACACGCTGATGAAGCGCTTCATTGCAAGCGCGATGTCTCTCGGCTCGCTGAGCCCGGAGGCGCACCACACGATCACCGAGGCCATGAACCGTATCGGCGCGCGATCGAATACCGGTGAAGGCGGCGAAGATCCCGCGGTATATCGTCCCACGCATCCTGGCGGCCCACTGCCACTTAACAACAAGATCAAGCAAGTCGCCTCTGGCAGATTTGGCGTCACCGCGGAGTACCTTGCTCACGCAGAAGAGCTCGAGATCAAAATCGCACAGGGGTCAAAGCCCGGCGAAGGCGGCCAGCTGCCAGCGCACAAAGTGACCGAGCTGATCGCCCGCTTACGACACGCGCAACCGGGCGTGGCGCTGATCAGTCCGCCTCCGCATCACGACATCTATTCCATCGAAGATCTTGCGCAGTTGATCTATGACCTGAAGCGGGTGAACCCGCGCGCGAGGGTCGGGGTGAAGCTCGTCTCTGGCCTGGGCATCGGTACGGTCGCCGCGGGTGTCGCGAAGGCCTACGCGGACTACATCATTGTCGCTGGGAATTCCGGCGGCACCGGCGCTTCTCCGCTCTCAAGCATCAAGTATGCCGGCAACCCATGGGAACTCGGCCTTGCGGAAGTTCAACAGGTGTTGATGCAGAACCAACTGCGCGGTCGAGTGCGCCTGCGCGTCGATGGTGGACTGAGCAACGCGCGCGACGTTTTGATCGCCGCTTTGCTCGGCGCTGAGGAGTTTGCATTTGGCACTTCCGTATTGGTCGCGCTCGGTTGCGACATGGCGCGTCAATGCCATCTCAATACCTGTCCAACCGGTATCGCGACGCAGCGGCCCGATTTGCGCGCCAAATTCCGCGGCAAGCCTGAACATGTGATTCGCTTCTTCGACTCATTGGCGAGTGAGCTGCAGCAGCTGCTGGCTCGACTCGGCCTGCCTTCGCTCGAAGCGGCAACGGGTCGCAGTGATCTGCTGGAACAGGTGCGACACGATGGCGGGCTCGACCTGTCACCCATGCTGAAGAACGAGTTTACGGGCGCCCGGCGGAGCGAGCAGGACCGCAACCCACGCCCCGAGACTCATCCTCCTGTCGACGACCCATGGGTGGAAGCTGTAGTGGACGCGCAGCGCGAGGGCCGCGCATGCGAGATCGAGGCAGACATCGTGAATGAAGACCGCTCGCTGGGTGCGAGGCTCGCGGGTACTTTGGCGATGCAGCAGGATCGCGACACCTGCACTGCTGTCTCGATCCAGTGCCGCGGCACCTCCGGACAATCGTTCGGCGCATTCGCAGTTGCAGGGATGAAGATGGTCCTCGACGGACAGGCAAATGATTTCGTCGGCAAGGGCTTGTCGGGCGGCGAAATCGTCATCCGGGCGGTCGGAAGCGCGGGGCGAGAGAGTTCTAAACACGTGATTCTAGGGAACGTCGCGCTCTACGGTGCAACCAGCGGATCTTTACTGGCAGCCGGCCGCGCAGGCGAACGCTTTGCCGTGCGCAACTCCGGCGCGCACGCGGTCGTAGAAGGCGTTGGCGATCATGGCTGTGAATACATGACCGGCGGCTCCGTTGTCGTTCTCGGTGAAGCCGGCACTAACTTTGGCGCAGGCATGACCGGCGGGATGGCATATGTCTATGACGAAAGCGGCCGCTTCGTGGAAGAGAACCGCTATCACGCAGAGTTTGTTGCCCCTAAGCCCTTCGCGGACTGCTCAGAAGAAGAGCAGACGTGGCTATATGGCCGGGTATTGCGACACGCAGAAGACACGGGCAGCAGCCACGCGCGCCAGCTACTCGATCGCTGGAGTGAGGCATCATCGAATTTCCTCCGCGTTTCGCCGGTCTGAGTTATTCGCACGCAACATCGTCTTCAAAAGATTAGAAGTGGTTCCTGAAGCCGGGCCCGCCTCCAGTTACGGTGGGCATAAAGCACATCGCCAGGAAAACGAGGCCAATTATGAGTTCAACCACGGGGATACTCCTTTCTGGTTGAAAATCCGGGGGATCGCGCCCGTCGCTGGGCGGGAGTCCCGTTAAACCGGTTGCCAATCTCTATATCCGCTTCCTCGCATGGCTTCCACCTCGCTGTTGGAAATTACCTCCTGCAACATGATCCAACTGCGCGCGCAAGAGTCCGGCGGGGTGCTGACGAGTGCCACGGTGGCGA
>DATMOZ010000056.1:0-4440 GCA_035567995.1 Acidobacteriaceae bacterium | reverse complement strand
TATGACGTTTTCGATGAACAGCGGTACTTCGCTCCCGCGCAGCAGCAGCAGGTCTTCGCGCTCGGCCAGAACAAACTCGCCATTACCGTTTGCGAGGATGCATGGAATGACAAGACTTTCTGGGCGCGTCCCTTGTACAAGACTGACCCCGTTGAGTCGTTGATGCGCGAAGGCGCTTCGCTGATTGTGAATCTGTCTGCTTCGCCGTACTTTCGGGGCAAACGCGAGCTGCGGCGTGAAATGCTCGCGAATCTGGCGCGCACATATCGCGTGCCGCTGGTTATGGTGAATCAAGTGGGCGGCAATGACAGCCTGGTCTTCGACGGCACAAGCATGGCATTCAACTCCAAAGGGGAGACAACCGCACAGGCGGCCTCATTTGCCGAGGACCTGCTGATTGTCGACACTGAGTGTGACAGGGGCATAAGTCTGCCGCCGGAGAATGAGGACGCCGCTGTCTACGACGCCCTCGTGCTGGGAACCCGCGACTATGTGCGCAAGTGCGGTTTCAAAAAAGCGATTGTTGGACTGAGTGGCGGGATTGACTCCGCGTTGGTGGCCGCCATTGCGGTGGATGCGCTCGGCAAGGAAAATGTCCTGGGTGTCGGAATGCCCAGCCGATACTCGTCTTCGGGTTCGATCGACGACGCACGGGAACTTGCGAGCAACCTCGGCATGCGCTTCGAACAGATCCCCATCGAGGAGATATACCAGGCGTTCACAAAATCGCTTGTTCCAGCCTTCAATGGTTTGAAGCCGGACCTCACGGAAGAGAATCTGCAATCTCGTGCACGTGGTGTTTTGTTGATGGCGCTGTCAAACAAGTCAAATGCACTCGTGCTGACGACGGGCAATAAGTCGGAAATGTCCACCGGGTACTCGACCCTTTATGGAGATATGGTCGGTGCCCTGGCCGTCATCGGAGACGTCGTAAAGACATCCGTCTATCGCATTGCCGAACATGTGAATCGGAACGGGGTCAGGATTCCTATCGCGACGATGAAGAAGCCTCCTTCGGCCGAGCTGCGTCCTGGTCAAAAAGATACAGATACCTTGCCCCCATATGAGGTGCTCGATCCGATTCTCGAGCGCTATGTAGAGCGCTACGAGACGGCGGAGCAGATCGCGTCGCAAACAGGAGCATCGCTTCAGTTAGTACACTCGGTGATAAGCATGGTTGAGCGCAGCGAGTACAAGCGGCAGCAGGCAGCTCCAGTTTTGAAAGTGACGCCGAAGGCGTTTGGCATGGGACGAAGATTTCCCATTGCTAAGAAAATCGAAGTTTAGAACCTAAAGTGGAGAATGAACCAAATGTTGAAAAGACACATCGCAGGTGCAATAGCCGCTCTAACCCTTTCGGGATTAGCCATTGCGCAGACCGCGGCTCCCGCGCCAGCGCCTTCTGACAAGACCAAAACTGCAAACGCGTTGCAGCCGTCTACGGCTGTACCTGCGTCGCCGTTTCCGGTTCCGGACCCGACAAACTTTACGGCCGATACGCCGAGTGTCGCGACCATAAATGCATTTCTCAAGGAACTTTGGGGATACGATCCGCAGCGTATCTGGCAGGTGCGGGCGGTTCAAAAGACACAGGTGCCTGGACTGAGCCGCGTGACAATTCTTGTTGGGGTCGCGGGGGGCGATCCGAAGCAGGTGCAAGGCTCTCAGTTTTTCGTGCTCCCCGACGGCAAACATGCAATTGCTGACGATGTGATTTCTTTCGGACCGCATCCGTTCGCAGAGACACGTGAAGTCTTGAAGACGCGCGCGACCGGTCCCGCGAAGGGAGCGGCGGGCAAGGACCTTCTGTTTGTCGAGTTCAGCGATTTCCAATGCCCGCATTGCAAGGAGGCTCAGGTTATCGTCGATCGTCTGATGCAGGATTTTCCGAATGCCCGGCTGGTGTACGAGAACTTTCCTCTGCGCGCCATTCACCCCGCTGCAGAGCGGGCGGCGGAGTATGGCGTATGTGTCGCCAAGAGCAGCGGCGATGCTTTCTACAAATATGCGAACGCAGTCTTCGAAAATCAGGCTGCGCTGACTCCAGACGGAACCACACAAGCGCTTAACGACGCGGCGACGAAGGCCGGAGTACCAGCGGATCAGATCTCTGCTTGCGTTGCTCAACCGCAAACGAAGGCGGCTGTCGATGAGTCAGTGAAGCTAGCCGAAGATTTGAACGTGAACCAGACACCGACTCTTTTTGTGAACGGGCGTCCGGTTCCTGTGTCGGCGTCTGTTCCATACGACACGACTAAGAGCATGGTGGCGTATCAACTGCAGCTGGATGGGCTGCCGCAACCTGCCCCGAAACTGAGTTCACTCTCGAAGTAGACGACTGCTTACCAGCGCAGGTACCCGTATCCCAGCTTACGGGTATTTGCGTTGAGGTACCCCCCCATCCCCCCTAAAATGGGGCAAAGTCTTCACATCATTTGGGTTAGGTCTGGACTTGGGTCTAGACTTAAGATCCCCGGTGGGGTCAAGGCGAGAAGAACTGCCTGGTTTTAGATTAGCAAATTGGAGTGGTCTGAACCGCAATTTTGGGTACTTCGCAAACGTCTCAGACTCTTGCGTTTAGAGGGGATACTTCACGTGATGGCCAATCATTTTTAAGCGCAGGTCGATAGGCGGTTTTCGGAACTAGAAGTCAACGTGTGCGCGGACGCTCGGCACCCATACGGGTCCGCGGTCGCGGTTGTATCCAGGGTTGTCAATGTGGTGCAGCCCAAGCGCAAAGAACAGGCCCTTGTAGGCGTGGGCGTTGTAATAAGCCTCTTCAATGTTTTCGCGGCCATAATGCAGGCGGCCATCTCCCAGGAGGAAGCCGAGCCCTCCGTTAGCGAGGTAATTCTGATGATCGCGTTTGATCGCATTCGACACGAAGGCTACGCCTGCCTTGTCGTATGGCCGTCCCCAGCGCGTGCCCCTGTAATCGCCGCCAACCTCGACAGTCTGGTCAACCTCCGTGTACTCAAAGGACTCGGTTGCGCCGTCGTTCCACCCAACACGGGCGAACACGCGCGCGTTGTCTGAAATTTCCTGATCGAAATTAAAGCCGAAGCCATACTTCACTGCACCGAAGTGTTCGTGTTTTGTGATGTCGGGCGTTGGGTCGATGCCGGCGACGAATGCTTCCACGGCCTCGCGATAGTTTCCCATGTGCGCGATATTGACGTAGCTGAGGACGCGGTAGACGCCTTTCCGTTTCGGAAGAGGACTCTTCCGCAGTTCGAATTCCATGTTCTGTCCACGTGCCTGGCGCACATTCCAGACGAGGTCGATGCCGTTCGCGACTTTGGACATGAGCATCAAGCCATAACGCGCGCTAAAGTCGTGATCGGCGTACTCGAGGACTGCTCCATAGGTGTAGCCACGCGTGTCAGCGGCGTAGTCGTAAGCGCCATTGTTGTCGACTGTCCAATTGGTGAACTGCAGGTGCGAATCTGAGCCGACGGAGTTCAGGTCAAATATGTCTACGGTCCCCAGTTTGCCGACGCGAATGTCGAAGCGGCGTGCGGGCAGTACGGTAGCCAACGCCAGGGGGCCGCGCTCACTCTCGACCGTTTCTTCGGTGAGACCGATTGTCTGGTGAATCTGCACGCGCGCGATGTAGGGTGCGGAGCCGAGACTGGGGTTGCGGACGACGTCAAGGTTGGTGAATCCAGCAAGCCCAAAGGCCTCGCTGAGACCTCGACCGCCAGCCGATTCCACATCGAGGATGAGGTCGGTGTTGTAGCGAATCGTCTTGAATGGCTGATAACCGAGGTAGAGCGTGCCAACAAGCGAGGTCTTGTACTCCCCGGCACCGTGAAAGCTGTGGGGCCCCTCGTATGGGGAGTGGAACGGCGGATGCGCCTGAAAGATGATGTTCGCCTGACCGGCGACGTACCAGGGAGTGGTGTCGGGGTGGGGAAACATGGTGAGCGCAGGAGGAGTCGCACGCGGTGCCGCTGGAGGATCGCTGGGCGTCGTGCCCGTCTCCTGCGCGCGCATATACGGGGTGAGCGCGAACAGCGATATCGCTAAAAGCAGGGTCAAGCGAATCGCTCTAACTGACAAATCCAATCCTCAGAAAAGAATATTGAAACAGAAGTCGATGAATTGTCGTTGAATCTTAAAATCAGGCGCATAATCGCCAGCCAGCTTCAGCGGCTGCTGAGGCTGGCGTTTCGGCGATCATCCACCTGCGGACTAGAGGACGCTTTGGGTTGCCTGTCACTTGCCATACGCAAACGAGCGGCGTGGGCCGTGCGACGCGAAAGAAGAGAACGTTAGATGTCATCGCGACACCTCCTTTGGATTGGTTGGCCGGTTGGAGGATTTTGCTTTCCGTTCGACAGTTTGACTGTACCATACCCCCCTATGGTATGGCAATGCAAATTTCCGGATGATGCAAAAGATCAGAAGCTGGGTGCATGGGTGGACAAGTCGACGCAG
>DATMOZ010000055.1:0-13535 GCA_035567995.1 Acidobacteriaceae bacterium | reverse complement strand
CGATGCACTTCGTGCGCAAAGTCGCTTCAGCCTACAACGTCAACGCCGTTGCCCTCGCCTGTCTGCAGTCCGCGCTCGAAGACGAACAATACGTTCAGTGGTATGCCGAAGAAGTTCGCTACAGCCGCGAGCTTCTCGACCGCACTCTTTCGGAACTGGGCGTGCCCCACTGGCCGAGCCACTCGAACTACATCCTCATGAACATCGGCGATCGCCATCGTGAACTCGTCGACCGCATGCGCGCTCGCCGGGTCCTGCTCCGCGATCGCAATACCGATCCAGGCTGCGCGGGCTGCGTCCGCATGTCCGTCGGTACTCGCGAACACACGCAGAGTGGCATCGCGGCACTGCGCGAAACGCTGAAGGAGATGCAATGGCAACCGTCAAAGTAGCCCCGCGCAAAGCCACGCGCTCCGCGACTCTCGTCCGCAACACGACAGAGACGCGTATTTCACTGCGCCTGCGCATCGACGGCAAGGGAACCTACCGCATCGCCACCGGCATCCGCTTCTTCGATCACATGCTCGAACTCTTCGCGCGTCACGGCGGTTTCGACCTGGAACTAACCTGCGACGGCGACCTCGACGTCGATCAGCACCACACCATCGAAGACGTCGGCATCGCTCTTGGCACAGCCTTCGATCAGGCGCTCGGAGACAAAAAAGGCATCCTCCGCGCTGGCTACTTTCTCATGCCAATGGATGAAACACTCGCCATCGCCGCCATCGATCTAAGCGGCCGCGCCGCATGCGTCGTCGACACCCAGGTCCGCGTTCGCGTAGTCGGTGATCTGCAAACCGAGCTCGTCTTCGACTTCTTTGAAGGCTTTGCCCGCGGCGCTCGCGCAAACGTCCATCTCAAAACAATGTACGGTCGCTCTAACCACCACAAGATTGAAGCGATCTTCAAAGCCTTTGCCCGCGCTCTTCGCGGAGCCTGCTCGCGCGACACTCGCATGCGCGACATGCTTCCCAGTACCAAGGGGCTTTTGTAACAGTCGTAGTTACTTATATGCTCGCAATCATAGACTACAAGGCCGGCAACCTCACCTCCGTCGTCAAGGCGTTGGACGCGCTCGGTGTGAAAGATGCGCTGGTCACCGCTCGTCCAGAGGATGTTCTCGCCGCCGATCGCATCATCCTCCCCGGCGTCGGCCATTTCGCCGCGACGCGTCTCCTCGCGCAAACCGGCCTCACCGAAGCTGTTCGTGAAGCAATTGCCGACAAGAAGCCATTCCTCGGCATCTGCGTCGGAATGCAGTGGCTCTTCGAAGGCAGCACAGAAGCGCCGGAAGTCCCGGGCCTGGGCGCTCTTCCCGGCATCTGCGACCGCTTCCCATCGACCGTCAAATCGCCACACGTCGGCTGGAACTCGCTCGACATCTCCTCAAATTCCCGCCTTCTGAAAAATGTCCCCGGCAACTCGTTCGTCTACTTCACCCACTCCTACCGCGCTCCGCTCTCCGACGCCAGTGCGGCATCAACGGAATACGGCGGCACATTCGCCGCTGCTGTCGAGCGCGACAACGTCATGGGCGTCCAGTTCCATCCTGAGAAATCCGGCGACGCCGGCCTGCAGATGCTGCGGAATTTCCTCTCATGCTGACGAAACGAATCATCGCCTGCCTCGACGTCACCGATGGCCGCGTGGTCAAGGGAGTTCGCTTCGAAGACCTTCGCGATGCTGGCGATCCCGCGGAACTCGCTGCACGCCACGCCGCCTCCGGCGCCGACGAAATCGTCCTCCTCGACATCACCGCTACACATCAAGGCCGCGGAACGCTGCTCGAAACCGTCCGCCGCGCGGCGCGCCAACTCTTCGTGCCCTTCACTGTCGGTGGAGGTATCCGCACGGCGGCAGACGCAGAAGCCGTCTTCACCGCTGGCGCCGACAAGGTAAGCATCAACTCAGCCGCCCTCTCCGACCCGAGTCTTATCGGCGAAATCGGCAAAAGCTTCGGCGCACAGGCCGTCATTGTCGCCATCGATGCCAAGCGCGACCCATCTGTAACCGACGCGGTTACAAATGCACAGGTTTACATCAACGGGGGTCGCACGCCGGCGAACCGCAAGGCGCTCGACTGGGCGCGCGAGGCAGAAGATCGCGGAGCAGGAGAAATACTGCTCACTTCGATGGATTCCGACGGCACGCGCGACGGCTTCGACTGCGAGCTAACCGCAATGATCAGCCGCGCTGTACAGATTCCCGTCATCGCCTCTGGGGGAGCAGGCAACGCCGAACATTTCGCCGACGTCTTCCTGCGCGGCGCCGCCGATGCCGCACTCGCGGCAAGCATCTTTCATTTCGGAATCGCAGACGTCCGCGCGCTCAAGCAAGAGGTCGCGCGCGCCGGAATTCCCATGAGGTTGCCTTGCTGATCGCGAGACTGCCGTGCTGATCCCCTCCATCGACCTCATGGGTGGCCGCATCGTCCAGCTCGTTCAGGGCGAGAAGCTCGCCCTCGCCTTCGACGATTTCGAATACTGGCTCGAGCGCTTTGCCGGCTACAAACTCGTCCAGCTCATCGATCTCGACGCCGCAATGCGCCAGGGCGACAATCGCGAGTTGATCGCCATGATCTCAAAACGTCTGCCCTGCCAGGTTGGCGGAGGCGTCCGCGACGCCGCAACCGCGCAAGCCATCCTCAACTACGGCGCAAGACGCGTCATCATCGGCTCTAGTCTTTTTCGTTCGCCTCCTCATGACGCGCCGACGCCGTCAGACTTCGTCGCCGTGGACTTCGCCCGCGACCTCGCCCACGCCATCGGCCGCGAACACCTCGTCTTCGGCATCGACACCAAAGCAGGCCGCGTCGCAATCAAAGGATGGAAGGAGCAGGTCGCCATCCGCCCCCACGACGCAATTCCGCTGCTTGAACCGTACTGCGCCGCGTTCCTCTATACACACGTCGATACTGAGGGAACCATGTCCGGCTTCCCGATCGACCGTGCCAGGGAGCTGCGCGCCCTGACCGCGCGTCAACTCATCGTCGCGGGCGGAATTCGCGAGATGGCTGAAGTCGTGGCTCTCGATGCGCTCGGCGTCGACGCCGTCTCCGGCATGGCCATCTATACCGGCCACATTTCCACTTAATGGGTTGCCGAATCTCCACTGCACACCCCACAATACAGAACCATGCCCGTCGCATCGAAAGCTTTGCGTACATGCCGGCGCCTCGACGAAGTCGGCTTCTCCGACATCGTTGTGGTCCGAAACCAGGTGATGGCCCTTCGCGCCGCCAACAAAGATGTCTTCGGCTTTCACGGAGGCGAGCCGTACTTTGAAACACCGCAGCCCATTAAAGACGCGATGACGCGCGCGCTCGCTGACAATCAAACGCGCTACGCACCTTCTTCCGGAATCGGGCCTCTGCGCACAGCCATCGCCGAAAAGCTGCGCACTCGCAACGGAATGAAGCACGTCAAGGAAGAGAACGTGCTCGTCACCGTCGGCGGCGCACATGCTCTACACGCGGCCTTTCAATCTGTACTCGATGCCGGCGATGACATGCTGCTGTTCTCGCCCTATTGGACGCCGATACGCGACATGATCGTCATGGCACAAGCGCGCCCGCTGCTCGTTCCGACCGAAAGCGCATGTAAAGAAGGCGTCGGCCACGCGCTGGAACGTTATTTCACTAAAGCCACACGCGCCATCTACTACAACACTCCGCAGAATCCCTCGGGCACCGTGTTCACACGCAAAGATGCCGAGCAAGTCGCCGCATTCGCGATCAAGCACAACCTCATCGTCATCGCCGATGAAGCCTACGAAGACCTCGTCTACGACGGCGATCACTTCTCTATCGCGACGCTGCCCGGAATGGCCGAACGCACCATCACCTGCTACACCCTCTCAAAAAGCTATGGAATGACCGGCTGGCGCGTCGGTTACGCGACCGCGCCTGAGCCCTTCATGACCGCGATGCGCAAGATCGTCCTCTACTCAACGAACGGCGTCTCCACCCCTACGCAATGGGCCGCTCTCGCCGCGATGAAGATGCCGCAGGAGTTCTTGACGAACCAGCGAAGCGAATACAAAAAGCGCCGCGACCTGCTGGTCACGGGGCTCAATGAACTCGGTTTCGAATGCGCCATGCCAGCCGGCGCATTCTATGCATTCGCGTGCGCGACGCACATCCACAAACAAAGCCGGGTAGCTGCCAGCCGCCTGCTCGAACAGGCGCACGTCGCTACTGTTCCCGGAGTTATCTTTGGCCCACAGGGCGAGGGTCATCTGCGCTTCGGTTACGCTGTCCCGCTCGAGACCATCGCGCACGGATTAGAAGCGCTGAAAAAATACCTCAAACGCTAGCTGACAACCCTAATCGCGCGGAATCGCATAGTAGCCCTTCCGCGCCTGCACCTTCAGCAGGCTCTCGTCCGATGGATTCTGCTTGCACTGGATCTCAATCTTCCGGTACGACCCATCCAGCGCAGAGTTCGTCGGTGTGTAGCTTGCGACGTACTGCGTGCGCAGCTCCGCCTCAATCTGTGCAAACGCATCCTGCAGCTTCTTTTCGTTGTTCCCGACAGTGATCACGCGGCCGCCGGTTGCTTCCGCCAGCTTGCGCATCGCGCTATCGCCCGTGTATCCGATACCTATGCCACCCCCGTAGAAGCCGCGGTCCGCGCAAAGCAGCACATACACAATTGTGTCGGCTTTCTGCGCCGCTTCGATGGCCCCGTTCAGCGTGACGTCACTCCCCTGGTCCTCGCCATCCGTCAGCAGAATCATGGCTTTGCGGCCAGTCTCTGTCTGCAACTTGTCATGCGACGCCAGGTACACCGCGTCATACAGCACCGTGCCTTTTGGATTGGACTGCGGAATCGCACCACCATACCCGCCGCTCCCCGTATTGATCTCCGCCTTGTCCATCGCCGTCCTGATCACGCGAGCATTGTTCGTGTAATCCGTCAGCAGGTTCGAGTTAATGTCGAAGGAGATCAAAAATGCCTCATCCTTCGCGCTCAGCACCCGCTGCAGAAATTGCGCGCCCGCTTGCTGCTCGATTCCGAGCACATTTCGCTGGCTTCCGCTGGTGTCGAGCAGAATTCCGAGCGTCAAGGGCTGATCTGGCTGGGCAATGAAGTTCTTCAGTGTCTGCGGTTTCTTGTCCTCCACCACATTGCAGTTGTCTTTCTTCAAATCCGGAATCAACGCGCCGTGGTGGTCGCGCGCCGTGAAGTACAAGCTGACCAGGTTCACCCGCACCTTCAACGTCTCAATTGGCTCAGATTCATCCACTTCCGGTTTCGCATTCGAGGCAGGTGGCGGCGCACCAGGCGAGGGTGCCAGTTGCGCGTGAGCAGCAGACGGCAACAGAAAGCAGGCGAAAACGAGAGCATTCATCCCGGAGAACGTCAACTTATAAGGCATACGCATATGAGACGGTCAGTATCCCGCGAAGCGAGCGCAGGCGCAAACTCACATGGCACTGGCCTGCATACCAAAGGGCCGCAGGATTGCATCTGATAACCTGTCGTTTACCGCGATTCTCCACGACGCGGCGTGTTTGCTCTAAAGGAGTTTTCTGTGCGGGAAGTCGTACTTGCAGTCCTGCTGCCGCTTTTGTTCGCCGGCCAACAACCGCCATCGCCGAACGTCCCTGACGCTCCGGCACCGCAGTCTGGCGGCGTCCAGGACCTTAGAAATACGGTTCAGCCCGGCGCCGGAACCGGCCCCGCCAGCCCAACGACGCAAGCCGCCGACGCAATTCCGCCGGCCGCCGCACCAACGCAGCCCAAACCCGTTCCACAATCGAGCGATCCAAACGACTTCCCGCCGGATATGCTGCCCGAAACCGGCAAGGGCCCGATCGCAACCATCCGTGTCCCAGTCAACTTCGTCGTTCTGCCCGTCACGGTCAAGGACAAAAAAGGCCAGCTCATTGCCGGCCTCACCTGGCGCGATTTCAAAGTGTATGAAAACGGCGAGCGCCAGCGTCTCTCTCTTTTCACCGTAGACCCGTTTCCACTGTCTGTCGCTTTCCTGATCGATCAGGGCCTGCCGAGAGACGACATGAAGCGCGTCAATGATGCGCTCAGCGTCATCCCGGCTGCTTTCGCCCCCTCCGACGAAGTCGCCGTCTACACCTACTCCGTCTCTCCGCATCTCGAAACCGATTTCACCGCCGCAACCGGCGCCCGTCTGCCCGCGGTTATGGAGCGCGCTAAGCGCTCCGGCCGCGAAATGGGTGTTCCCATCACCAGCGGTCCGCTCGCCGGGGGCCCCAGCGTCAACGGCCATTCGTTCGATCCGAACCTCACACCGCAACCCAATGGTCAGGGCCTGAATATCGTTCCCAAAGACGTTCACGCCCTCAACGACGCAATTCTGTTCGCCGCCACCGATCTTGCCCGCCGCGAACGTGGCCGGCGTCGCATCATCTACGTCATCAGCGACGGCAAGGAATACGGCAGCAAGGCGAAGACTAAAGACGTAATCAAGTACCTGCAGACGAACAATATCTCGGTGTACGCCACCGTAGTCGGAGATTCCGCACTGCCAGTCTTCGGGTTCCTGGACAAATACCATCTTCCGTTCCTCGAGCAGCGCGGAAACATTCTGCCCGTTTACGTCACTGCCACGGGGGGCGCACTCGACGCAGAAATCACGCAAAAGGGAATCGAAAGCAGCTTCGCGAAGATCACCGAGCAGGTTCGTACGCAATACACCCTCGGCTACATCAGCCACACCTCGTCGCTCAATTCGAAGTTCCGCTCATCCGAAGTCCGCGTAAACCGTCCCAACGTCAACGTCGATGCGCCTCCGGGATATTATCCGAGCGCCCGTCCTCTCACTCAGCCTTGACATAAGGCGAAATGAACCCAGGCACCACCCTCTTTGGCGTCAGCGCGGCCCTCGTGTGGGGCACCGCTGACTTCACCGGCGGCGTCTCCGCAAAGCGCGCCCCTGCGATCGCAGTCGTTGCCATAGCACACAGCAGCAGCCTGTTGCTGCTTCTCGTCTGGGCCCTGGCGACCCGCGCTCCCGTCGTCGATGCGCACAGTCTTATCTGGGGCCTCAGCTCGGGAATCGCCGGCAGCATCGGCCTCATCTGCTTTTATCGCGCACTATCGCTCGGACAGATGGGTCTGAATGCGGCAGTCGCTGGTCTGATCACAGCCGCCATTCCCGTGCTCTTCTCGTTCCTGCGCAGCGGAACTCCCGGCGCCATCCAGCTTGCGGGCTTCGCGCTCGCGACGCTGTCCATCGTCTTGATCGCCTACACCCCAGGCACGTCCAACAACGCGGCGCGCCCCAAGGGACTGCTGCTGGCCATCGCCGCCGGAATCGGCTTTGGCATTCTGTTGCTCGGCCTGAAATTCGCCAGCACAAATGGAGTGCTCTGGCCGCAGATTTCAGCCCGCATCTCGAGCGTCATCATCGCCGGCGCCGCATCGTTTCCCCTGCTGCGTCGGCGCAACGAGCAGCGCACCCGTCTGCTGCAACCTGCAACGCTCGCCCTGGCAGTCCTCGCCGGCGTTCTCGACACCGCCGGAAACATCCTCTACATGCTCGCCACACGCGCCGGCCGCCTCGATGTCGCAGCCATGCTCTCATCGCTCTATCCGGCGGCAACCATCCTGCTGGCCCACTGGCTCCTGAAAGAACGCACCACCCGCCTGCAAACCACAGGAATGGTGCTGGCCCTCGCCGCCGTCGCTCTCATTTCCATTTAAGCTCTTGCGTTCCCTCTTCGCCCACCTACAACTTAATCAGCGAAGGATCAAACGTCGGCCGCGGATAATGCATCTTCAAAGATCGCATCGTGTCCACGACAATCTCCGAAATCGCGACATTGCGATATGTCTTGTCATCTGAAGGAATCACATACCACGGCGCAAATTTTCGGCTCGTCCGCGAAATCGCATCCTCGTACGCCTCCATATAGGCGGGCCACAGAGGCCGCTCAGCAAAATCTGCGTTGCTGACTTTCCAATGTCTATCCGGATCAGCCAGACGCGCTTCCAGGCGCCGCGTCTGTTCATCACGGCTGATGTGGAGAAAGAACTTCATAATGACCGTGCCGTTCTCAGCAAGCATCTGCTCAAACTCAACAATTTCCGCACACCTGCGATGCGCTTCTTTCACGTCGATGGTCTTGTGGACGCGCGTTACCAACACATCTTCATAATGCGAGCGATTGAATATCCCGATCATGCCTCTGGGCGGCACGGCGCTGTGGGCCCGCCACAAAAAGTCGTGCCGCAGTTCGAGCGGCGTCGGCACCTTGAACGAAGTCACCGTGCAGCCCTGCGGATTCACGCCCGTGAAGATGTGCCGGATCGTTCCGTCCTTGCCCGACGTATCCATCCCCTGCAGCACGATCAACACCGCGCGCTTCTGCTCCGCGATCAGCAGTTCTTGCAGCTCGTACAGACGCCCGCGATTCTCTTCTAGAGACTTCGCTGTCGATTTCTTGTCTTTCGCTTCCTTGACCAGCGTCGGCCACTTATCAAGTTTGACCTTCTCATTCGGCGCGACCCTGAATTTCTTCTCAAGTTTCATCGTGCTGACCTCGCGTGCATGCAAAATGGCAGGCCCTTGGCCTGCCATTTATCTAATTCAAATAGACCGGGCATCGCTGTACGCCCGCGTGAAGCTTACTTGACCTGGGTGGAGTTCGAAACACCGTCTGGCTTAATCGTTGGCGGCTCGTCTTTCGACGGCTCCGTCGCGCCCTTGATCCCGTCCTTGAATCCCTTGATTCCCTCGCCCAGCCCCTTGCCAAGCTCCGGCAACTTGCGCCCGCCAAACACCAGGAACGCAATGCCCAGAACGATCAGCAGATGCATCGGTTGAAACAACTCGCCCATCGCAGTCCTCCGCATTCCACCGAAGCCGGAATGCACCAAAAATATTGTCGCACATCACAGGTATTAGACGTTTCGCGTCCATTCTTGCTGTAATGCCGATCGGCCACAGTCCAGCAGCGCAGCAGCTTAATTCGACGAAGGCTGCGCTTCCAGCTTCTTCCGCACCATCGCGTAGAACTCCCCGACCGATTCGCCCTCGCCGATCGTCAGCCGCCGGTAGACCTTCATCAGGGGAAACAAGCTTGACCCGCGCACTATAACTGCGGGCAACGCGGAATTGCCGCCCGGGTACTGCTCCAGACTCCACTCTCCGTCCCAGCGCCGGCGAATCACCTCGCCGAAATATCCGCCCCAGCGCTTCGTCTCGGTCTCCAGGATGTCGGGTTCATCCGCCGCCACGTTCGTCAGAATCGTGTCGATCCACGCCACACTCTCTTCGGAATAATCGAGCTCAAATCCATAGCGCTCCCGCGCCAGTCGAACCGCGTCGACAGCACACGCGTCCATCATTTGTCCTAACGACTCATACACTTTCGTCATCGCTCTTTCAGCCTAACAGGCCTGCTCCAGTACACTACTTCCTTGGAGAAAAGAATGTCACGAAGTGTTTCCCGCGCCTTCCGCCGGGTTTTCAGCGCATGTCTATTCGCTACTGCAACTTCCGCCTTCGCACAGGCTGCACCGCCTCCCGCAGCCGGTCAACCTCCAGCCCAGACTTCCCCAACTCCGCCGCCAGCCCAACAACCCGCTCCCAGGACCGTTCAGGCAGCGCCGCCCGAGGCGCCGCAGGCCGTCCGGTATGACAACAAATATGAGATCTCTGGCGGCTTCGCCTACGATCACCTGCACGTGTCGCCCCCGCTGCCTGAAGGCGCCAACCTCGGCGGATTCAACATCATCGGCACCCGCTGGTTCACTGACAGGCTCGCGGCCGCAGCCAGCGTGCGCGGTTACTACGGCACCACCGGTGCCGCCCCTAATGTGTTTGGAGTGGCAGGCCCGTACGTGAACCAGTATCTCTTCCTCGGCGGGGCGGAGTTCCGCGGGCCCCACAACCAGAATGTCGCCACCAGCGTGCACGCTCTATTTGGCGGCGGACACCTCAGCACCGAAAGCGGGTTGAAAGGCCAGCCGCCGCAAAGCCTGGGAATCCTGCCCAGCCAGACCGCATTCGCCAGCGCAATCGGTGGCAGCCTCGACATTAACCGCTCGCCGCGCCTTGCCTACCGCATCACGCCAGAACTCATCCTCACCAAGTACAGCGGATCGCAAAGTTCCGGCACTCAATACAACTTCGGCTTCGCCGCCGGAATCCTCTACCGCTTCCGCTAAAACGCGCTCGGGTAACGGAAAAGCCACAGCACCGCCGTAGCTTTTCCATTTGCCTCTATCGCGTCACCACCCCGCAGGCAATCCGGTTCCCGGAATTCCCAGACGGGTCCGTCATCATGTCATCCGCCTTCTCATGCACCACGATCGAAGTGCCGCCGTTCGCGAATACCGAGTTCGGCGCGGCGGGATCCAGCGAAATTCCCTTCGAGACAAACGTCGAATCCACCGTCCCATCCGGCCCCGCCGTCAGGTTCTTCGGGAAATCTCCGGCGTGCGGCCCGTCTGGATTCTTAAATCCATGCTTCTTTCCATCCGGATTGAGGTGCGGCCCGGCCGTCTTGAAATCAGGCCCCTCGCATTTCGCCGCGGTATGCACGTGAATTGCGTGATCGCCAATCGGCAGGTTCTTCAGCTTCGCCGTCACTTTCACGCCATCCTTCCCCTGCTTCAGCGTCACCGTGCCAGCGTCCTTGCCATCGCTTGTCTTCATCATCACTTTGACCGGAGCCTGCGCCTGCGCCGCCATCGCGCCAATCGCAACCACACCAGCTACGAACATCCTCTGCCATTTCTTCATAGCGTTTCTCCCTCCGCTAGGGTACCGGAACTATAGCCGACCTGTGCGATCGCGCGCCCACCGTCGCAAGGCTGCAGTAGGTTTCTTTGCAAAAAACAAAAAACCGGGTGCCCCATCCTTCGCAAAGCGAAGAGCCTGCCCTGAGCTTGTCGAAGGGTGGGACTGACCAACCCCGCGTGCCCACTTTCGCGGGCTGAGCTGTTTTCTTTGCAAAACCAAAAATCCGGGCGCCCCATCCTTCGCGAAGCGAAGGGTGGGACTGACCAATCCCGCGTGCCCACTCTCGCGGGCCGATCTGGCTTACAAAAAACAAAAGGCCGCAGCAATCGCCGCGGCCTCTCCTCCACCCAAACCTAAATCAATTCATGCGCAGCAAAGAAATACGAAATCTCAAACTTCGCAGTATCCTCGCCATCCGAACCGTGGATCGCATTCTCTTCGATCGAAGTCGCGAACTTCTTCCGAATCGTTCCCTCGTCGGCATTCGCCGGATTCGTCGCGCCCATCAGTTTTCTCAGGTCAGCAATCGCGTTGTCTTTCTGCAACACCATCGCCACGATCGGCCCCGAAGACATAAATTCAATCAGCGATTCGAAGAACGGCCGCGCCGCATGCACCGCGTAAAATCCCGCCGCCTGCTCTCTGCCCAATGACATCTTCTTAATCGCTACGATCTTGAACCCGGCCTGATCGATCATCCCGATGATTCCGCCGGTCTGGTTGTTCCGGACCGCGTCCGGTTTCACAATACTGAACGTATACTGCAATCCACACTCTCCTGCTGCTTGATTGGTTTACCTTCCAGTATGCTTGCGGTCATGCGTTTTCGCCAACTCGTGGCCCTTGTCCTTGCCCTCTCGTCCCCCGTGCTTTTCGCTCAGACCGCTACCTCACCCGCCGATCCTGTTCCGCAGAACACGCTGAAAGTCTTCGACCCGGCATTCATCGACACCAAGGTCGATCCCTGCGAGAACTTCTACAAGTATTCCTGCAACGGCTGGTTCGCGAAAAACCCGCTGCCCAAAGATCAGGTCTCCTACGGCCGCTTCACCGAGCTCGCGGAACTCAACCGCGCCGTCCTGCGCTCCATCCTCGAAAACGCTGCCGCGCCCAGCCCCTCCCGCTCACCCAATGAACAAAAGATCGGCGACGAATACGCCACCTGCATGGACACCGCCGCCATCAACGCAAAAGGCACCGCCCCTATCAAACCTGAACTCGACCTCATCGACAGCCTCAACGACAAGAAGCAACTGCCCGCCCTGCTGGCGCACCTCCATCGCGAAGGTGTCCGTGCATTCTTCAGCGAAGGCTCAGATCAGGACTTCTCAGACGCCACCTCCGTCATCGGCTTCTTCGGAGCCAGCGGCCTCGGCCTGCCCGAACGCGACTACTACACGCGCACCGATCCAAAGAGTGCCGAACAGCGTCAGCAATACGTGCAGCACGTCACCAACATGTTCAAGTTGCTAGGCGAGCCGCCGGAGCAGGCCGCGAAAGACGCGGAGTCCGTCCTCGCGCTTGAGACTCGCCTCGCCAAAGCCACGCTCACGCGCGTCGAACAGCGCGACCCGCAGAACCTGAACCACCCAATGACCTACATTGCATTCGCGAAGACCGTGCCCGACTTCGACTTCGCAACGTATCTCAAAGACGTGAATGCGCCGACGCTCGTCAAGGTGATGGATACTCAGCCAAAATTCTTCACCGAATTCCAGGCGATCATCGCCGTCACCGATCTCGCAACCATCCGCACCTACCTCCGCTGGCACCTCGTCAGCAGCTTCGCAGGCACCAGTTCGCCAGAAGCCTTCGATCAGGAGGACTTCAACTTCTATCACCACATTCTGCGCGGTCAGGAGGAGCAGCAGGCCCGCTGGAAGCGCTGCACTCAGCGCGTCGATCACGAACTCGGCGAAGCGCTCGGTCAGGTTTACGTCGCGAAGACATTCCCGCCTGAAAACAAACAGCGCACTTTAGAAATGACGCAGCGCATCGAGGCAGCGATGGGCAAAGACATCGACTCGCTCGACTGGATGAGCCCCGAGACAAAAAAATACGCGAAAGAAAAACTCCACACCGTCGCCAACAAAGTCGGCTACCCCGACAATTGGCGCGACTACTCCAAACTCACCATCGTTCGCGGCGACGCGCTCGGCAATCAATTCCGCGCAAACAGCTTTGAGAGCGACCGCGACACCGCAAAGATCGGCAAGCCCGTCGATCGCGCAGAGTGGGGCATGACGCCCCCAACAGTCAACGCCTACTACAACCCGCAGATGAACGACGTGAACTTCCCCGCCGGCTATCTGCAGCCGCCCTTCTACAGCCAGAAGGAAGACGATGCAGCAAACTACGGCGACATGGGCTCAACCATCGGCCACGAACTCACCCACGGCTTCGACGACGAAGGCCGTCAGTTCGACGCGCAGGGCAACCTGCGTGAGTGGTGGACAAAAGAAGACGCAGCGCGCTTCACCGAACGCACCGACTGCATGGTCAAGCAGTTCGACGCTTTCGTCCCGGTCGATGACGTCCACGTAAATGGCAAGCTGACACTCGGCGAAAACATCGCCGACCTCGGCGGACTCTGGCTCGCCTACCTCGCATGGCAGGAAAAGGCCAAAGCGGAGGGTCTCAACTTCGATCAGAAGACCGACAACTACACGCCCGAGCAGCGCTTCTTCATCGCCTATGCACAGCAGTGGTGCACGCAGACACGCCCCGAAGATCTACGCACCCGCGTGCAAACCGACCCACACGCCCCTGACGAATACCGCACCAACGGCATCCTCATCGACCTG
>DATMOZ010000054.1:0-2864 GCA_035567995.1 Acidobacteriaceae bacterium | reverse complement strand
GGGCGAGCTTAAGGGAGTTCATGAGACATGCCTCGGCCGCGGTGCTGTTGGCCGGCGACATCGCAGTCAGGATCTCTCCCTTGACGCGCAGGAGCTCCGGCAGATCGGCCGACCTGCAGTGGTTTTCCGCCCACGTCACCGTCTCGCAGATCGTAGTGTGGGCAAGTTCCGTGCGTCCCACCTTTGCAAGGGTTTCCGCCAGCGCCGCACTGAACACGCTCCGGTGATTTTCATAGCCATCCGCGCGCAGGGCAGCGAGGGCGGTCTGCAGCAGTTCAATGCCAGCTGATGGGTCGCCGCGCATGACGGCCAACATACCCTGCCAACCAACGGCAGCTCCGTAATAGTTTGAGAGGCTGTATTTGTTGGCATGGCCCATCAGGCGGGTTATCAACTGTTCGGCTGTCGGCCAGTTGCCCGTTTGCAGGTAAGTGAGCACATTCCAGGCCAGTGCATAGACAAGGGGTGCCGGGTTACCTAGATCAGCGGCTTCGTCCAAGCCCTGCCCCGCAGCTTCAACGGCTTGCTCAGGATATCCCAGCATCCACAAGCTGCGCGACAAAACAAAGCGAGCGCCGATACGGTGGACATATGCGTGCGTCGCTGTATTGAGTTTTGACGCGTGTGCAGGATGGCTCAAAGCGATCCTGGCGTGGATGAGCACTTCTTTGTAGTGACCAATGTAATAATCCGTCACAGCAAATAGTGCATGCGCGATGGCCTCTGCCATGGGGTCATCAACCTGCTCAGCCACGACCGCGAAACGCGTCGAAAGCTCCGGAATGCGGCGGGCATCTCCACTTCGAGTCTCTAAAGTGTAGAGTCCGTAGATTAGAAGCAGCTGACTTGGGCCATCGTTCAGGCGCTCCGCGAGTTCCAATGCACGAACCATGGCGGAGTGTGTCGCGGGCACGTTACCTTTGGTCCACATGAAGGCCATCCCGAAGCACGTCTGCAGTTCCAACTCGACTCGCGTTCCTGAGGTAATGGTGTCGAGAGTCCGCAGCGCCCGTTCGGTCCATCCGATGCACTCGGTCAGCAGAGATTTGTGAAGGAAAAGCGGCGCGCACGCAGTTGTCAGTCTTACTCCGATAGCCGTGTCCCCGTATTCCGAGAAGGACCACTCCAGCGCGGCGCGCAAGTTGCCAAGATGCGCTGCGAAGAAATTGATGGCCTCGGGGCTGGAGGCCAGCGCCGCACTCACCTTGAACCGCTCAAGGCGGTAACGAAGGTATTCGGCATGGCGTCGTGCGATTGCCGCTTGTTCGCCACCTTCTGCGAGTTTCTGCCACGCATACGTTCGTGTGGTGTCGAGGAGTCGATAGCGCATCGTAGCCGCTTCGTCCAGAGTCACGAGCGATTTTTCGACGAGTGTAGCGAGTGTCTCTGTCACTTCGGCGGTATCGAGGTTTTCCCCGACAACCGCCAGCGCCGCTTCCAGAGAGAAAGCACCGACGAATACGGCAAGACGCCGTAACGTCAGCCGCTCGGTCTCCGACAGCAGATTGTAACTCCAATCAAGAGTGGCCCTGAGTGTCTGATGCCGCGGCAGCGCGGTGCGGCGTCCCCGCCATAGCAGCCTGAACTTGTTTTCGAGCAATGATGCGGTGCCCTGAACGCCGTGCACACCGACACGGCTGGCAGCGAGTTCCAGGGCGAGTGCAATGCCATCCAGTCTGCAGCAGATTTCCGCGATGGCCGGCGCGTCCTGATCGTTCAGTTCGAACGCGTATCCGCTGGCGGCAATCTGTTCGACAAAAAGTTGCACCGCCGAGAAGCCCAGCGCTTGCGTTGCGGTTAGCGACCCCGACTCGCGTGGCGGAAATTTGAGTGGCGACAAATGATGAACCCGTTCGCCCTGCGCCCGCAGCGACTCCCGGCTTGTGGCCAGAATATGAACCTGCGGTGCGTCGCGGAATATGTTCTCTGCCAGAACAGCCACCGCCTCGATGACATGTTCGCAATTATCGAGCACCAGCAGCACACGTCGTTCGCGCAGAGATGCGAGAATGGCTCGGAGGGGATTCTCTGAAACTACGGAGAGTCCTAGCTGTGATGCAAGAGCACCGCCGACCAGTTGTGGATTCTCGATTGCCGCAAGATCAAGAAACTGAACTGCTCCGTCGAATTCGGAAAGCACCTCGTGAGCGACCGCTATGGCGACGGTCGTCTTGCCAATCCCCCCTGCGCCGACGATCGATACGAAGCGCTGCTCTCTGAGTCGCTTCGCGAGGTCGAGGACGGCATCGTCCCGTCCCACCATCCGCTGCGGACGCCTGGGCAAGCGGGGGACGGACGGAGATGCGGCTAGGCTTTCACTGGTGGTCGGCGCAGCAGCCGTCCATATCACTGGCGCTGCAAAGCAGTAGCCCCGACCAACAACGTTCGTGACGTATCGGGCACGGGATTCATCATCCCCGAGCGTCTTCCGCAGCGCGGCAATGTGCCAGCGTAGGCTGCTCTCGTCGATAACCAGCTTCCCCCAGACGCGCGAGATGAGTTCCCGTTTGATGACGACGTCCGGCGCGCGCTCCACGAGCGCGACAAGAATGTCGAGAGCCCGACTACCGATCTTAAGCGCGATGCCATCCTTCTCGAGGACTCTCTCCGTCGCACGTAGGCGAAAAGGACCGAACGCTGCGACTCGTGGCAACGCTGAATCACGGATGGGCGAGTCCGTTCGGGCGGGTTCCTCCGGCGTCTCGCCGCGTTGCACCATTGAGTTCGACCTCGCGGCCGATGGGTGGGCTGTCACATCACCCGCGCTCGCTCAGTAGATTTTAATTTGACACCGCGGGAATTTAACATGCTGTAACGCGGATCGGTTACCCTCTCGATGCCGGCATTGCGGTGGCTGGCTTGCG
>DATMOZ010000053.1:0-4978 GCA_035567995.1 Acidobacteriaceae bacterium | reverse complement strand
CCAAAAGCCTGTCGCGATGTACTTCGTCCCAATGCTGCAGAGCTTCACCTGGGACAAGCCTGAAGAGCAAATGGGCGAAGACGTTTCGCATTTCCCCGACGATATCGAGGTCCTCGTCCACGGAGATCCGGCCGCCTTCGAGCCGACCCTTCGTCGCGCGCTTGCAGAGGTCGATCCAGCTCTGCCGGTCCTGAATATCGCCACCTTCCAGGAACAGTTAAGCACCAACTTCAATCAGCAAGAGCTGCTCGCGCGCCTCACCTCGCTCTTCGGCCTCCTCGCGCTCGTACTCGCAGCAGTAGGCATTTATGGCGTCACCGCCTACTCGGTCGAACGCCGCACCACTGAGATCGGCGTCCGCATGGCCCTCGGCGCGAATCGCGGCGACGTGCTAAAGATGGTGATGCGCAGTGCGCTGGGCCAGATCGGCATCGGCCTCGCAATTGGCCTCCCGGCCAGCCTTTTCGCTGCTCGCGCCGCTGCCAGCCAGCTCTACGGAGTATCGCCGTACAACCCGATCTGCCTCTTTGGCTCCCTGGCCGTTTTAATCGCAGCGGCGTTCATTGCTTCGATGCTTCCGGCACGCCGCGCCGCCTCCATCGAGCCCTTAGTCGCTTTGCGCACGGAATAGACAAGCAATTCGTAACCGTACTCGTTACAAACAAACTGGGTGAATTTGAAATGATTGAACTGAAGCAAATAGAACGCGTATACAAGACCGGGACGACGCAGAACTGGGTTCTTCGCCGCATCGACCTCAATATCCGTCAGGGCGAATTCATCACTGCGATGGGCCCTTCCGGCGCCGGCAAATCTTCGCTGCTCAATGTGCTCGGCCTGCTCGACGACCAGTGGCAGGGAGAGTACTGGTTCGGTGCCGATCCCGTGCACACGCTTAACCGCAAACAGCGTGCCGAACTGGGCCGCCGTAACATCGGCATCGTCTTCCAGAGCTATCACCTGCTCGACGATCTAACCGTCGCGGAAAACATCGACCTGCCGCTCTCGTACAAGGACATCCCGCGCAGCGAACGTCAGGCCATGGTGGCCGACACACTCGACCGCTTCAATATCGTGGGCAAAAAAGACCTTTATCCCAATCAGCTGTCTGGCGGCCAGCAACAGCTCGTAGGTATTGCCCGCGCCGTCATTCATAAACCGATGCTGCTGCTCGCCGACGAGCCGACGGGCAACCTTCATTCCGCGCAAGCCAAGGAGATCATGGAACTCTTCCGCGAGCTGAATCAGGCGGGTACCACCATTGTTCAGGTAACGCACTCCGACGTAAACGCCGCTTACGGCTCCCGCGTCATCCAACTCGCCGATGGCTGGCTGATCAAAGACACCGCGGTCACGCACGAGGTGAGTGCATGACGTCATGCCTCACAGCAGCATGCTGCGAAGCGGGTCGTGCTACTTGCGCCGGACTACTGCTCTTCGCCACTGCGACCACCTCGCTGGCGCAAACCAGCGGACAAACCACCGGGCAGCTGAACGGGCAGCTCAGCACGCCCGCGGCGAGTGCGCCGACGAGCACAATTCGTCTCGACATCCCGCACTCACACTCGCTCCTCGCGCCGTACAGTCCGACGCACGTACCGCCCGACAATTTGCAAAACTCACCGCGGCTCAACATGTTGATTCGCGATGGCAAACTCTATCTGTCTCTCAAAGACGCCATCGCGCTGGCGCTCGAAAATAATCTCGACCTCGCAATTGCGCGCTACAACCTGCCCATCGCTGCGGCCGACGTGTTGCGCACCAAGGGCGGCGGCTCGTTCCGCGGCGTTAACACCGGTGTGGTGCAAAACACACCCGGTGGTGGAGTCGGCGGCTTCGGCTCTGCTGGTGGCGGTGCAGGCGCCGGTGGCACGACAACCGGCGCGGGCGGTGCAGGCAGCGGTGCATCAGGTCTAGTACAGTCGACGCTCGGCACCGGCACTCTGGTTCAATCCTTCGATCCGCTCGTCACCTCCACAGTCAGTGTTGAGCATCAGACGACACCGCAGGCTAATCTGCAACAGTTTGGCGTCCCTTCTCTCAAGGCGAACACCATCATTGCCGACTTTGCTTACGCCCAGGCATTCGCCATCGGCACCAGTGTGTCGTTTCAGTTCAACAATGTGCGTCAGACCACAAACAGTACGTTCACCACGCTCAGTCCAGTCCTGCTGCCAAGCTTCAGCTTCCTGATACAGCAACCGTTGCTTGCCGGCTTCGGCACCGGACCAAACCTCCGCTTCCTGCGCATCGCGAAAAACAACCAGAAGATTTCCGACGCGGCATTCAAACTGCAGGTCATCTCGACCGTGACGCAGATAGCCAACATCTACTGGGACCTCGTCAATGCCTACGAAGATGAGCAGGTGAAGGAACGATCTCTCGCGTTCGCGCAGCAAAATACTGAAAGCCTGCGCAAGCAGCTCGAGTTGCAGGCCATACCCGCTCTCGACGTCACCAAGGCCGAGGCCGAGGCGGCTACGCGCGATCAGGACCTGACAGTCGCCCGCACCACGCTGCAACTGCAGGAACTCCTCATGAAAAACGCGCTTACGAAGAACCTCGACGATCCAACCCTTGAGGCGATGCCCGTAATTCCCACCGACAAAATCGACGCTGCGCTGCCAGAGGGGGTTACTCGCGAGACCCAGGCGAGCATAGCCAAAGCGCTGCACGATCGGGTGGAGTTGTATGAGTCGGCGCTCGATCTCACCAACCGCACGATCAGCCAGAAGGCAGCGGACAACGCGCTGCTGCCGGCACTGAACCTTATTGCGTCCTATGGCGGCACCGGGCTCGGCGGCCCTCTCAATCCCGAATTTTCTCTGGGCCCCAACACGTCGACCCAGCCTCCTGACTATGCCGGCGCTCTTGCCAACGCATTCAATGGCAGCTCACCGAACTATCTCGTCGGCCTTCAACTCTCCCTGCCGATTCGCAACCGCATCGCGAAATCCGACGCCTATCGTTCCGAGCTTGAGTACCGGCAGGCGCTGCTCAGAGAACAGGAACTGAAGAAACAGATCCGCATCGAGGTCCGCAACGCGGAATACGCCCTCGAACAATCACGCGCGCGCGTAGACTCGGCCCGCAAAGCCCGCGATCTGTCCGCGAAGACCTTCGAAATCACCAAGAAGGAACAGGAACTCGGCGCCGGATCCAACTTCCAGACGCTGACTGCCCAACGTGACTTGAGCGTTGCAGAATCAGCTCTGGTCGCCGCCCTCACCGCGTACGAAAAAGCCATCGTCGAAGTGGATCGTGCTACCGGTTCGACACTCGATGACTTCGGCATCTCGGTCGAAGCCGCCAAAGCCGGGGCGCCGCCCGGCAAACCATAGCACGAGTATGCTGAGAATCGAATGCCAGCCCAAACACAACTGAAGGAAAGCAATCCCATCCCACCGGCGCCCGCGCCCGCGCATGCCGGGCGAATCCTGGTGGCTGACGATCAACCGCAGGTCCTTGAAGCGCTCGACCTGCTGCTGCGTCCGCAAAAATATCTCGTTGAGTGCGCTCGCTCACCGCAACAGGTCTTGAAGCTGCTCGCCGTAGAAACCTTCGATGCGGTGCTGATCGATCTCAACTATACCCGTGACACAACCTCGGGCCGGGAGGGTCTCGACCTCCTGCAACAGATCTCGACCATCGACCCGCAGCTGCCGGTCGTCGTGATGACTGCGTGGGGCAGCATCGACCTCGCCGTGGAGGCGATGCATCGCGGCGCGCAGGACTTCATTCAGAAGCCGTGGGACAATGCCCGCCTGCTCACCATCCTGCGCACCCAGATTGAACTGCGCCGCGCCCAGCGCCGCGCCGCGCTGCTCGAAGCGGAAAACAAGCTGCTTCGTGCTGAGGGTAGGCCCGAATTTATCGCCAACGCTCCATCGATGCAGCCACTCATTGATGCGATGGGACGCGTCGGCCCGTCGCTCGCCAATGTCCTCATTACCGGAGAGCACGGCACCGGTAAAGAAGTCGTTGCCCGCACTCTGCACGCAATGTCCAATCGCGCATCCCGTTCGCTGGTCACGGTCAACACAGGCGCATTGTCTGAAGGCGTCTTCGAGAGCGAGCTCTTCGGCCACGTCAAAGGCGCCTTCACCGACGCTCGCGTTGATCGCATCGGCCGCTTCGAACTGGCAGATGGCGGCACACTCTTCCTCGACGAAATCGCGAATGTTCCTATGCACCAGCAGGCCCGCCTGCTACGCGTCCTTGAAAGCGGCGAGATGGAGCGAGTCGGCTCCTCGCGCACTCGTCGCGTCGATGTGCGCGTCATCTCCGCGACCAACGCCGACCTGCCCGCCGAGTGCGCAGCGGGGCGTTTCCGCGAAGATCTCCTCTTCCGCCTCAACACCGTCGAACTGCGCATTCCCGCACTCCGCGATCGTCGCGAAGACATCCCCACGCTCGCCGCGCACTTCCTCAATACCTACGCAACCAAATACCGTCGTCCGCTCAAGGGTTTCGACAACTCTGCCATGCAGGCCATGTTGCAACACACCTGGCCCGGCAACGTACGCGAACTCGACCATTCAATAGAGCGCGCAATCCTGATGGCACGCGGCGAAAACATCGCAGGGGTCGACCTCAACCTTTCCGCTGGCCGCGCATCGGCTTCTGTCATCGAGGAAATGAGCCTCGAATCCGTTGAAAGCCTGCTCATCCGCAAGGCCCTTTCCCGCTATAACCGTAATGTCAGCCAGGCGGCTGAAGCGCTGGGCCTCAGTCGCGGGGCACTTTACCGCAGGATGGAGAAGTATGGCATCTAGGGGTGCGCCGACCCCTCAAAGGCGAAGAGTAGTTCGCAAATTCGAGCAGACGGTACGGCTCCTGCTGTTCCTTCTTGTGCTTCCGGGGTTCATCGCTGCTACCCTGCTGCTCTATTTCCTGAACGCGCCTGCCGTCGCATGGGTCTGGACGTTAGGCATTATCATCGTCGTCGCCGGGGGCACCGCTCTGCGCCTTCAGGAGA
>DATMOZ010000052.1:0-2241 GCA_035567995.1 Acidobacteriaceae bacterium | reverse complement strand
GGTGACCGGCAGTGACCGCGTCCGCTGGCTGAACGGAATGGCGACGAATAACGTTCGCGATCTTGCCCCCGGCCACGGAGTCTACGCCTTTCTGCTCAACGCGCAGGGCCGCATCCAGGCGGACCTCTACGTTTTCCAGCGCGGAGAATCGCTGCTGGTCGATACCGAACAGCGGCAGCGCGAAAAGGTATTGCAGCTGTTCGATCACTACATCATCGCCGACGATGTTGAGATCGCCGACATCAGCGACAAGCTCACCGCGCTCGGACTGACGGGACCCGAGTCTCGCAACGTTCTCGAACGCGCCGGTGTTGCGGTTCCCGATCTCGCACCGCTGCAGTTCGCGGACGTTGCCTGGCAACACGCTTTGAAGGAGAAAACTGTCACGCTCCTGCGTTCAGGGGAGGAAGCGCGCGAATCCTGGCAAATCTGGGTTGCCCCCGAGCATGCGAGCGAGCTTTGGGGCGCGCTGCTCAAGGCGGGAGCTCGCCCTACGGGCACAGCTGCGTTGAATCTATTCCGCATCTCGCGTGGCATTCCCCAATTTGGCGTGGACATCCGCGAGCGCGATCTGCCGCAGGAGACCGGACAGACACGCGCCTTGAATTTCACTAAAGGCTGCTATCTCGGCCAGGAAATCGTGGAGCGCATCCGCTCGCGCGGCGCAGTGCACCGGCAGTTCACGGCGTTCGTGGTCGAAGGCGCGCTACCCGAAGCAGGCGCGAAGATTTTGGCCGTAGAGAAAGAAGAAAAAGAAGTCGGCGAGATCACCAGCAGCGCGATCTTGCCTCTACCCGGCGGAGATCGTCCCGTCGCATTGGGTTATCTTCGGCGCGAGGCTGCGGAAAAAGATTTACGCGCGGGAACGGCGAAGTTGAAGCTGGCGTCGCTCCCGCTCGCATGAAATCTCAAGAAGAATCTTAGGAAACCAGGTAATTCGTATGGCTCAAAAGAGAAGAGAAGAGAGCGAATTCAAAGTAAGCGACAAGCGGCTATTCACCTCCGACGGCGAGCTTCGCGATTCCGCGGAAGAACAGGCTGCAGCCCCCGTCACGGCGACCGCGACGGCTGCCCCACCGGCGCCCCCTTCGAGGGCGTCCGTCTCTACGATTCCAGAGGCCGCGCCCACCTCCGCGTCACCCGCGTCCGAATCGGATATCCCAGAACCGCCCACCGCCTCCGAGCAGCAGGCGCAGCACGATGCCTACAAACAATCGTCGCGTGACCTCGATACGCGAGTAGAACTGAGCGGACACTCGGCCAAAGAACTCGCAATGACTTTTGAGCGTTTCATGGCTTCGCTCTACATGACCGCCATGATGCAGCTCGGCCTCATGCACGAACAGGGCGGCCAGCCCGGTGTTGACTTGATCGGCGCGCGGCAAACCATCGACACGCTCGGCATGATCGCTGAGAAAACCAAGGGCAACCTCACTCCGAAAGAGCAGGGATTCCTTCAGAACTGCCTCTACGAACTGCGCATGGCCTACGTGGAAGTAACCAACTCTCTGGCGCATCCTCCGCAAGCCCCCGGGCCAATTACAGGTACAAACGGCTGATGCAGGCGACTTTGACGGTATTAGGCAGCGGCACATCGATGGGCGTACCAACGATTGGCTGCGACTGCGCCGTCTGCCGTTCGCCGGACCCGCGCGACCGCCGCACCCGTCCCTCCGTGATGATCGGCTACCGTGATCCTCACGACAATGCCCGCCATGTTCTGATCGACACGACGCCTGACTTTCGTGAACAGGCGCTGCGTGAAAACATTACGCAGCTCGATGCCGTGCTCTACACCCACACCCACGCCGACCACATCCTCGGAATCGACGACCTGCGCCCGCTGACGTATAAACACAGGCCGGGTAAACTCCCTCTTTATGCCACGCCGCGAGCCGGTGAATTCCTGCGCAACATGTTTCGCTACATCTTTGAGGCCAAATATAAATTTGGAGGACTGCCGCAGGTCGACCTTCATGCTATCGACGGCCCGGTCGAACTATTTGGTGCGCGCTTCGAGCCGTTGACGGTGATCCACGGCGATACTCCGATTCTTGGTTTCCGCTTCGGATCGGCAGCCTACCTGACCGACCACAGCGAGGTCCCGGCGGAAACGCTGGAGAAGCTGCGCGACCTCGACATCCTGTTTTTGGACGCGCTGCGTTACAAGCCACATCCCACGCATTCGACCGTAGAGCAGTCGCTGAAAATCGTGGAAGAGGTGAAACCGAAGCGCGCATT
>DATMOZ010000051.1:0-6446 GCA_035567995.1 Acidobacteriaceae bacterium | reverse complement strand
GCGCGAGCTTCGCTGTCATCGAGCGAAAGCAGAAGTTGACCCTTCTTGACCAAATCGCCGTTATGGACAGAGATGGATTTCACCGTTGCAGAGAACGGGGCATGGGCTTCAAAGTTGTCGACCGGCTCTGTCTTGCCGTTGGTGCTGAGGGTATTGATCAGATCGCCGCGCGTTACGGCTGCGGCAGAAATCGACACTGGTTCTCGCGTGAAATGCCGGATGACAAAGATAAGAATGACCGCTACGATGGCGGCGCCGATCCAGAGCGCGCGGCGATGTGTCGGTTTGACTCGGGTCTCAACTGCCATAGGCGGTAAAGCTAACTATATATAAGAACCAGCTGCCTGCAGTTGTCAGAACGCTGAGTAATTCACGATCTTGGCGAAGGAAGCGGGATCGAGTGAGGCTCCACCGACCAGCGCGCCATCAATCTCCGGCTGGTTCAACAGGCTCGAGACATTCTCCGGTTTGACGCTGCCGCCGTACAGAATTCTGACGTTGTCTGCGAACTCGCGACCGAGCGTGTGCGCAAGCGTAGTCCTGATCGTCAGGTGTGCTTCGGCGGCGATCTCCGGTGTGGCGGTTTTTCCGGTGCCAATGGCCCACACGGGTTCGTAGGCGATCACAAGAGGACGCGCGTGCTCCGCCGAGATTCCGACGATGGCGCGAGATGTCTGCCGTCGTAGAACTTCCACAGTTTGGCCGGCCTCGCGCTCGGCATCGAGTTCTCCGACGCAAACGATCGGCGTCAGCCCGCCTTTCAAAGCTCGCTTGAGCTTGGCATTCACATCGGCGTCGGTTTCGTGGAAATATTGGCGGCGCTCGGAATGGCCGAGAATGACATGCGTGCAGCCGACGGACTTGATCATCGCGCACGAGGTTGCGCCGGTGTATGCACCTTCTTCGGCGGCGTGCATGTTCTGGGCGCCGACGCTCACGTTAGAGCCTTTGCAGCCATCCACCACCGCAGGCAGCAGTGGCATCGCCGGACAGATGACGACCTCATTGCGCGTCTGATCTTTCACCATTGGCAAAAAAGCGTCGACGAAGGCACGTGCTTCGTCGACCGTCTTGTACATCTTCCAATTTGCAGCGAGTAGTGGCTTACGCATTCTTCTCCGTCAAAGCTTCGACCCCGGGCAGTTTCTTTCCTTCCAGAAATTCGAGGCTCGCTCCACCGCCAGTGGATATGTGTGAAATCTTGTCGGCGACGCCTGCCTGGCGCACTGCCGCAACGGAATCTCCGCCGCCGACGATGGATGTCGCTTTTGAATTGTTAGCAACTGCGTTCGCGATTGCGAAAGTGCCCTTGGCGAAGGCCGGCATCTCGAAGACACCCATGGGTCCGTTCCAGACAATGGTTTTTGCAGCGCCAATTTCTTTCGAGAAAAGCTCTATCGTCTTCGGGCCAATGTCGAGGGCCATCCAATCAGCGGGGAAGTCGCCATCGCCGGAAAGTATCTGGGTCTTCGCACCTGGAGCGAACTCGTCAGCGAGAACATGATCGACCGGCAACAGGAACCGTACGCCCATTTGGCGCGCTTTCTCCATCGCCTGCTTGGCCACGTCGATCTTGTCTAACTCTACGAGTGATTTACCAGTGCCCTGGCCACGGGCCCTAAGAAACGTGTACGCCATTCCGCCGCCGATGAGCATCGCGTCCACTTTGCCGAGCAGGTTGTCGATCACTTCAATCTTGTCAGAGACTTTCGCGCCGCCCAGGATCGTGACGAAGGGTTTGGCGGGAGAAGTGAGAACGCGTCCGAGATAGTCAAGCTCTTTCTGCATCAGCAGCCCGGCTGCGGCCTGGCTGACGTGATGAGTGATTCCTTCAGTGGAAGCATGTGCGCGGTGGGCCGCACCGAAGGCATCGTTGACATAGAGACCGTCGGAGAGAGAAGCGAGCTGTTGAGCAAATGCGCTGTCGTTTTGTTCTTCTTCCGGGTGAAAGCGCAGATTCTCAAGCAGCAACGTCTGTCCGCTCTCGAGCATGTGCGACATCTCGCTCGCCACTGGGCCTACACAATCGGGAGAAAATGCGACGTTTTCTCCGAGCCCAAGATCCTTGTCGATCATGCTCCGCAGACGATCAACGATCGGACGCAGGCTCAATACCGGGTTTGGCTTGCCCTTGGGGCGACCCAGGTGTGACATCAGAATGACTTTTGCATGTTGCCTGAGCGCGTACTCGATCGTGGGCAGCGTCTCGCGGATACGCGTGTCGTCTTCGATTACTTTGCCGTCCGCCGAAAGCGGAACATTGAAGTCAACGCGAATCAAGACCCGCTTATTCTTCAGATCGAGGTCTCGGATCGAAAGCTTTGCCATGTTGAATACCCGTTTCTATAGGTATGCGTCTACTTCGATCTCGACCCGCCATGACGGATTAAGAAAGCCCGCGACAACAAGCATCGTCGAAGCCGGACGAATCGCGTGGAAGTACTCGTGGTGAACGCGCGCGACAGCTTCCCAGTCGGCAGGATCCTTGAGGTAGATGCGTGTGCGTACGACGTTACGCATCCTGGCGGCAGACTCGACCAGAGACCGGTCGATGATCTTCATGATGTGGCGTGCCTGGGTTTCGGCGTCGGCATCATCGGCTCCGACGGGTCCGGTGCCTGACACGAGAATCGTGTTGCCGCATCGCACCGCGCGCGAGAAGCCGATGATGTCTTCGAAAGGTGAGTTGCCCTTGATGTTGATTCGCATGACGGCCTTTCTGTTCTGCAAACCTTCAGAGACAGCGGAGCAGCGTTGGGGCTAGAGGCCCTTTTTCACGAGAAATAAGATCAGATCACGCACGCGACTGGAGTAGCCCCACTCGTTGTCGTACCAGCTGATGACCTTCACGCACTTGTCACCGACCACCTTTGTCATCAAGGAATCGACGATGGAGGAAAGCGGATTGCCCTTGAAGTCCGCGGAAACGAGTTCTTCTGTCTCATAGCCGAGGATGCCCTTCATGGGG
This sequence comes from Acidobacteriaceae bacterium, assembly GCA_035567995.1. Taxonomy (GTDB): domain Bacteria; phylum Acidobacteriota; class Terriglobia; order Terriglobales; family Acidobacteriaceae; genus JBBPYY01. The sequence goes on along the minus strand of DATMOZ010000051.1, from coordinate 3,478 downwards.
CCGTCTGCGGCGGCCTGCAGTGCCTTGTTCACGCTCTCAGCCGTTGCTGGCTTCTCAGTAAAGGCCACCAGATCCACAACTGAGACGTTTGGCGTCGGGACACGCATCGCGAATCCGTCGAGCTTGCCTTTTAACTCAGGCATGACGAGGTGCAAGGCTTTCGCTGCGCCGGTTGAGGTCGGAATCATCGACAGTGCAGCCGCGCGCGCACGGCGCAGGTCCTTATGCGGGAAGTCGAGGATGACCTGATCATTCGTGTAGCTATGGATCGTCGTCATCGTGCCGGCGACGATGCCGAACGTGTCGTGGATTACCTTTGCGATCGGCGCGAGACAGTTCGTCGTGCAAGACGCGTTCGAAAGAATGTGGTGTTTTGCGGGGTCGTACTTGCCTTCGTTGACACCGAGCACAATGGTGATGTCCTCGCCCTTGGCGGGCGCGGAGATGATTACTTTCTTCACGCCGTCGCGAAGGTGCGCTTTCGCCTTATCAGCGTCGGTGAAGTGGCCGGTGGACTCGACAATAATTTCCGCGCCGACTGATCCCCACGGCAACTTTGCCGGATCGCGTTCTGCGAAGACTTTAATGCGCTTTCCGTCTACCGAAATGGCGTCTGCTTCGGCTTTGATGTCATTTTTCAGGTTGCCGAGGATGGAATCGTATTTCAGCAGGTGAGCGAGCGTCTTAGGATCGGTCAGATCGTTGACGGCGACGATGTCGATGTCTGGGTTGCCGAGCGCAGTGCGAAAAACGTTGCGGCCGATGCGGCCAAACCCGTTGATTCCTACTTTTACAGCCATGCGTGCGAGTCTCCAGTGCGGTGTAATTATGTGGTGGGCGAGTAGCGGCGCGTAAACACTACCAAAATTCGGATGCTAACACCGCACCAGTTGCGGAGCAAACAACCGGCCACGCTGCGGAGGCAGCGCGATGTTTGCGGTGCAGGGAAGCATTGTGTTACAAGCGCATCATGCGCGACATGCGCGAATGGATGCGCGAAAAGATGAGACGACGTTCCAAGCGTGGACCTAACACTTCTGAGTCCACTGGTAAGAGCGGGCAGGAGCTTCCGCAAAATCAGCCCGCGCCCCTCAGGCCGTCTTACCCTGACGCGCCCTCCGCCAGCAATGCAGCGGCAGATGGCGACGCGGGTGGATCGCCTGACAAGACACCTGTGGCGCACCACGACGATCAAGCGGCGCCAGCGCATGACCGCCAAGTTAACGAGCGCGGGCGGTCTTCAGAGACATCTCGCAGTTATTCCCAAGCAAATGGCTGGTCTGAGCCCGATGCTCAGGACACCCTGGCGCAGGGAGACAACGAGCTGCGCAGTCAGGTTGGGGAAACCAGCAGTAGTGGACAGTTAGTCGTTGAGACGCAACCAGATTCTCTAGCCGTGCCGCCCGCTGAGGCCCAGGCTGTCAGCACGAAAGCGCCGAGAGGATACGTTGTGCTGACCATCGGTCTGCCGGGGTCGGGTAAGACAACATGGTTCAAGCGCCGTGGTGTCACTCCGCTCTCCAGCGACATGCTGCGCGACATTCTCTTTGACGACATCACTGAGCAGCGCTATCAGGGGCTTGTCTTCTCGACGTTGCGCTCGTTGCTGCGCGCGAGGCTGATTGCGAAGATGCCTTGGAACTATGTCGATGCGACGAACCTTTCTCCGCATGAGCGCCGTCAATGGATCAAGATGGCGCGCAGTTTCGGCTATGAGGTTCAAGCTGTATTTTTCGACGTTCCGTTTGAGGTCTGCATGGAGCGCAACCAGCGTCGCGAGCGCAAGGTCAGCGATGACGTCATGCATAAAATGCAAGAGAGGCTGCGGCCGCCGAGTTTCAAAGAAGGCTTCAACAAGATCACAGTTGTGCGTGTAAAGAGCGCAAGATCGGACGAAGGCTCGGCGGGGGCCTCAAGCGAGTGAGGTCAAAATCAACTGAACTTCGCAGCCGGAATGCCCCGTCATTCCGGCTGTCGCATTTTTGGATCGAAATCGCATGAGCAGCGCGCCGCAACCCGCGATCGAATTCCGCGACGTTTCTTATCGCGCGAATGGCGGCGGACTGCTGCTCAATGCGATTTCGCTGCGTTTCGAGTCTGGAACTACGACGGCGTTGCTCGGCAGAAGCGGGGCAGGCAAGACGACGCTGCTCCGGCTTGTGAATCAGCTTCTTCCGACTTCGGGCGGCAAGCTGCTGGTTGAGGGAAAAGACGCTCACGCATGGAATCCCGTTTTCTTGCGCCGTCGGATTGGCTATGCCATTCAAGAGACTGGCCTGTTTCCGCACTTCACCATCGCGCGAAATATCGCACTCGCTTTAGAACTCGAGGGAAAGAGCGCCGGCGAGCGCAGGGCCAGGGCATTTGAAATGCTGAAGATGGTCGGCCTCAACGCGGAGTACGCTGATCGCTACCCGCATGAATTGTCTGGAGGGCAGCGGCAACGAGCTGGGGTTGCCCGTGCGCTGGTCGCATCGCCCAGCATTCTGTTACTCGATGAACCCTTCGGCGCGCTCGATCCATTGACGCGCCGCGAACTGCAGGAGATGACGCGATCGCTGCTGCGTCAGTTGCGGACAACCACATTGCTCGTGACGCACGATCTTGAGGAAGCGCTCTACATTGCAGATCGCATCATCCTGCTTGATGCAGGACGCGTAGTGGCAGATCAGCCGAGCGCTCAGTTTCGCGGCTCTCCGCAGCCGGAAGTGCGCGAATACGTCAGAGCATTTCGACATGCCGAGGGTCCGCAGTGAGCGGCTTCGGTGGCTTCTTCGTTCAGCACGCATCAGAGATCGGCAGGCTCACCCTCGAGCATCTGTGGCTTACCGTGTCGGCGCTTTTACTTGCTTGTGCTATCGCAGTCCCGCTCGGAATTCTGATGACCCGCTACGCCGTGTTGGCGCAGCCTTCACTGTTTGTCGCAAATACATTGCAGACGATTCCGAGCCTTGCGTTGTTTGGATTTCTGCTGCCGTTGCCTTGGCTGGGGGAACGTGCCGCGCGTATTGCCATTGCAGCTCTCACCGCTTACGCGGTGTTGCCGATCCTGCGAAATACCTATGCCGGCATCAGGGGAATCGATCCGGCGCTGCAGGAAGTAGCCAACGCACTCGGGATGACTGGGATGCAACGCCTGCGCAAGATTGAGCTGCCACTTTCGAGCAGCGTCATTCTTGCGGGCATACGCACCGCAACCGTGACGTGCGTCGGCATTGCGACAATCGCGGCAGCGGTGGGCGCGGGCGGCTTGGGTGAATTTATCTTTCGTGGAGTCGCGTCCGTCGATAACCGGCTGGTCCTGGCCGGAGCGGTACCGGCTGCACTGCTTGCTTTGGGCGCAGATTTTTCGCTCGGCTTGCTCGAGCGCGCGCTGCGCGTGCCCGGGAGACGCTGATGCGCGTAGGGGGCGTGTTGCGTTCCATCGTGATCGCCCTTGCTGCGTTAGCGCTTAGTTCACTCATAGCCTGTGCTCCTC
>DATMOZ010000050.1:0-2854 GCA_035567995.1 Acidobacteriaceae bacterium | reverse complement strand
AAGGAGGTACGCGGCTTGCGGAATGCTGCGCGAGAGCGCGATGGCGGCGTTGGCGGCGTAGTCGCTCTGAGTCGCCTTCACCAGCGAAGCCCCGAGCGTCACGGCGCCGTCCCAGCCCTTGAAGAAGCTGGTCTTTCCGTGCAGATCGCGATGAAAAGTGGCCTCGTCGATCACGTATTCGGCATTGGCAACCGGAACCTTCGCCTCAGTCTGCGTCGCCGGATTCGCAACGGTGATGGTGTTGCCGGCGACGGAGACGACTCCGCGCGGCACCTCTGAATCGGGAGTTTTTGGAGTGATGATCTTGCCCTTTTCAACGATGGCGAATGCCTGATGCGTATTCAGTTCCTTGATTTTTGAATACGGGATGGTGAGTTCCCCGGCCATGTCGCTTTTGAAGACGACGCTGTCGCCGGCGGAACGCTCGAGGGCGCCGGTTAACTTGTCTCCGTTGGTAAAGACAAGAACGTCGGGCTCTTTCTGCTGGGCAAAAGTGAGTGTTGCGAAGGAGAGTAGAAGTACAGCGAGCAAGATACGCATAGTGGCTCCGTTTGGGGGTGTATCAGACCGCTGGACATTCACGCCTACCGGCATGAGATTCAGGCGCAGCCGTTGCAAAGCTTTGATGCCGTTGGAAGGAGAACGCGCGCCGCCGTACAATAACAAAATGGGTATCACCCGCGAAGAAGCTCGCGAGATGTTCGCATCAGACGACCTGATTGGTATCGGAATGGAAGCCGATGCCGTGCGTCGCCGCCTGCACCCTGAAGGCGTGGTCACATACATCATCGACCGCAATATCAATTACACAAACTATTGCACCGAGTACTGCACGTTCTGTGCGTTTTACCGTCCGCTGAAAGGCAAGCTCGCGTCTGAGGGCTACATCCTCGACTTCGAGACAATCTACGAAAAGATTCGCGAAACGCTGGAGATGGGAGGCACGGGCGTGCTGATGCAGGGCGGGCTGCACCCGGACCTGAAGATTGATTATTTTGAGCGCATGCTGCGCGGCATCAAGCAGCGCTTTCCGCAAATCTGGCTGCATTGTTTTTCGGCGTCGGAAATTCTTGCTATCGCGGAGTACAGCGAACTTTCCGTCGAGGACACGATTCGCCGGTTGCGCGATGCGGGACTGGATTCAATTCCTGGTGGCGGCGCTGAGATTCTCGACGATGAAGTGCGGCATCGTATCGCGCGGCTGAAGTGCGGTACAGAAGATTGGCTGCTGGTGCATCGGACTGCGCACAAACTGGGCATGCGCACCACGGCGACGATGATGTTTGGCGTCGGGGAAACGGCTGATCAGCGAATCAACCATTTTGAGCAGGTGCGCCGCCTGCAGGAAGAAACGGGTGGCTTTACCGCGTTTATTCCGTGGAGTTTTCAGCCGAAGAACACGGCGCTCGGCGGCCGCGGATGGGATGAGGCGACTTCGGTCGAGTATCTGAAAGTGCTGGCGATCTCGCGCCTATATCTCGACAACGTCGAGAATGTGCAAGCAAGCTGGGTGACACAGGGGCTGAAGGTGTTGCAGATGGGCCTGCGATTTGGCGGCAACGATGTGGGTTCCGTGATGCTGGAAGAGAATGTCGTCAAGGCTGCGGGCACGGAAAATTGCACGACAGAAGAAGAGCTGCGGCGCATCATTCGCGATGCGGGATTCAAGCCGGTGCAGCGCGATACTTTGTATCGGACTATGTTTCTGAACTAGTAAACTGCTGTGTTGCGGGATTCGCCCGCGGAGGCACTGCCCTGTTCGAAGCGGCTCTCGCACAAACACATCATGCGGTGGACCTGCTTATCTCTAGCACGGTGGATCTGCTTGCCTCTGTCGTCGGCGCGCCGCCGCATGGCGTCGCCCACTTTTTCAAGTCCCATTACGCTGACCCGACTTTCCGCGGACTCTATCGTGGGAACTGGTTTGACCGGCTGCTCCTGACCCCGTATTTCCTGGTGATGATTGTGCTCGCGTTCTACGGCATTCACCGGTACCAGCTGGTGTGGCTTTACTACCGACATCGCAAAAACGCGGCGAAGGCGGCGATTCCCTTTCCAGATGGAGAGCTTCCCTTCGTTACGGTGCAGTTGCCAATTTTTAACGAGCAGTTCGTGATCGATCGTTTAGTTGATGCCTGCTGCGCGATTGAATATCCGCGGGACCGGTTTGAGATACAGGTGCTGGACGATTCGACCGACGAGAGCCAGGAAGTTGCCCGCGCCATCGTTGAGCGCTATGCGGCACAGGGTGAGCCGATCTACTATCTGCATCGCACAAACCGTCATGGGTTCAAGGCCGGCGCCCTGGATGAGGGACTGAGGACAGCGAAGGGCGAACTGGTCGCGATCTTTGATGCGGACTTTGTGCCTGCTCCGGACTGGCTGATGAAGGTCGTGCATCACTTTCACGAAGACGGCATCGGCATGGTGCAGACGCGGTGGACACATCTGAACCGCGACTACAGTCTTCTGACGCAGGTCGAGGCCATTCTGCTGGATGGGCATTTTGTGCTGGAGCACGGGGGGCGATCGCGCGCTGGAGTGTTCTTCAACTTTAACGGTACGGCCGGCATGTGGCGGCGGCAGGCGATTGACGACGCTGGCGGATGGCAGCACGACACGCTGACCGAAGACACTGATCTGAGCTATCGCGCGCAGATAGCGGGGTGGCGATTCAAATATCTCCAGGACGTTGTGTGTCCGGCAGAGCTGCCGATAGAAATGACCGCGTTTAAGACGCAGCAGGCGCGTTGGGCGAAAGGCCTGATCCAGACGTCGAAGAAGATTCTGCCGCAGGTCCTGAAGAGCGATGCGCCCTGGCATACCAAGCTCGAAGCTTTCTATCACCTGACGG
>DATMOZ010000049.1:0-17417 GCA_035567995.1 Acidobacteriaceae bacterium | reverse complement strand
TTGTTGTCGAGCACGGTGGCATTCAGCACAACTTCTTCAACGTTCTGGCGGATGGTGAACGTACCATTCGCACCGCGTGTTACCGCATTCGGCTTTACCGGGCCCTTGGGTGCGCTGGGTTCGCTACTTGCTGGCGGAGTTTTCGGAGAAACGCCGAGGTTGTCGTCGGCGTCAGGGGACAGGACCGGGTCCCGATCGACATCGAGGGGTGGCTGAGTCTCCGCTGCAGCAGGCTTTTGCACGCCCGGAATTGCGTTACTCGGCTGCGCTGTCTGCGCTACCGCAAGAGCGACGCCAGCGACAAGAAGAAGAAAAGTCAGAGTCTGGTGTTTACTGAGAAGGGGCATAGTAACCGGTTCGGAAATGCAAAGAAAGCGTTGGTAAACCCGGTGGCGGCGCCAACCTGACTTTTACTTTACGCCAACGGCCATCGCGCTTCTTATCCGACGAGCGATAGCCGAGGACATACTGATTCCTCAGCTCGCTCCCGATCTTCGTTGCGATATCACCCATGTCGCCTACATCTGAGATGCGGAAAAGACGCCCGCCCGTTTGATCGCAGATCCTGTCTAACAGCGCCGGCCCTTCACGCTCTTCGTCCGTGGCTGCGAACTGATCGAAGATGCCGACGGCATAGATCTGCACATCAGACTCCTGTACCGTCGCGAGAAGCTCGCGCACGGTGTACCGGCTGCGGTTATCGCCACCATCCGACACGATGATGATTGATTTCCGCTCATATTTCGCCTGCTTCATTTTGTTGAGACCAAAGTAGATGGCATCCAATAAGGCAGTCCGATGCCCCGACCGCAAAGACATCAGCCGCGCTTCGGTGTCGTCTGGAGAATTGGAGAAATCCTCGACCAGTTCAGGGCGATCGTTGAACCCCACCACAAAAAATTCGTCCTGCGGATTAGCGGTGTGCAGCAATTCGGCGATTGCTTGCTTCGCCCGGCTCAACTTATTCGACATACTGCCGCTCAGATCAAAAACGATGCCAAGGGAGACCGGGGCGTCCTCACTCGAAAAAGTCCTTATGGTCTGCTGAACGTTGTCTTCGAATAGATAGAAATTATCTTTATCCAAACCGGTAACCAAGCGATTCAGGCCGTCTGTCACGGTGACCGGAATAAGAACCAGATTGACGTCGACGCGCATGCGTCCGGCCTTGTTCATGGCGGCGTCTTCCACCGAAGTGGAGGGGGCCGGCGTCGCGCTGGCTGGCGGAGGAGCCGGTGGCGGTACGTGGACCCGGTCGAGCGGATTATCCTGCGCATTTAGCGAAAAGGTCAGCGAAACGAAAGCCATGACAAAAACAAGCGGCGCAGCCTTAGAGAGGCAGACCTTTAGCGCGGAGACCCCCGAACAGCGGCCAGCACGCCGGATCTGAACTGTACTGTTTGACCGCATCGCCTTGGCCTTCCTCTGGCGTCTTCCGTGCCAGCACGCGTGGATGCTAGCACAGGCAGAGATCTACTTCGTCGCACTTTCGACGCACAAGGGGTCGATTTCGATAGCGTCGCAAGGATTTGCCACCCGCGCCGACCGATGCTGAAGCCGATCGCTACGATACAATCGACAACGAACCGCTCCTAAATACTTTCACTTTGAACGGCATCCGCAATGGAGTCGCATCGCCCGCATGGCCACAATCTATCCGTTTCGCGCACTACGTTATAACCCTTCGTTCGTGCGCCTGGAAGATGTAGTAACCCAGCCCTACGACAAAATCTCGCCGGCCATGCAACAGGCCTATTATCAGCGCAGCCCGTACAACCTCGTGCGCATCATCCTGGGCCTGCCTGAGCTGTTTGACGACGAAAACAACAACGTCTACACGCGCGCTGCCCGGGACTTTCAAGCCTGGCGCGAGTCCGGTATCATGGCTGCGGAGTACGAACCTGCACTGTTTGCCTACGCGCAGCGTTACACCGTGCCCGGTTCAAGCGATGTGCGCGAGCGCCGGGGTTTTATTGCGCTCGGCCAGCTTGAGGACTACGGCCGCGGCATCGTCTTTCGCCATGAACAGACGTTAGCTAAGCCGAAATCGGACCGCCTGAACCTGCTGCGTGCTACCCGGGCCCACTTCGGCCAGATATTCATGCTCTACTCTGATCCCGCCCATACTGCAGAACGCGTGCTTTTCACGGACTCCTCACTGCCCGACGCGATGGTGACCGACGATTACGGCGTAGAGCACCGCATTTGGAAAATCGACGATGCGCCGACCATAAATTTGATTGCCAGTTCGATGCAGGACAAGAAGCTGATCATCGCTGACGGCCATCATCGCTATGAAACCGCACTCGCTTACAGCCGCGAACATGCCCCCGCCGGCAGCACTCCGCGTCCGCACGGCGTTTACCAGGAGCCGGAATATCCCGAAGCGGCTGTCATGATGACCTTCGTGAACATGGAAAGCGAAGGCATGACCATTTTGCCCACGCACCGCGTGGTCTTCGGCTTGCACGGGTTCGACGAAGAGAGATTTCTGGTCGGCGCGCGTGAATTCTTCACCGTCGAAAAGCTCGAGCAGCGAGACCCATCACAATTAATGAAACTCCTCGCCAAAGCCGGCGTTGAGGCCACTGCTTTCGTAGCCGTCATGCGCAACTCGACTTTTCTGTTGGTCGCACGCGAAGATACCGTCAATGCCGCGCTGGCTTCGCAACCTGCGAGACAGCGGCAACTCGATATAGTGCGCCTCCACAGCCTCGTTCTTGAACGGCTGCTTGGCATCTCGCCTGAAGCGATACGCGATCAGAAGAACCTCAGGTATCTACGCGAAGCTGCGGAGGCAATCGAACAGGTAAGCAGCGGCGAAGCTGATGTTGCCTTCCTCACCAACCCGGTGTCTCTGCCCGAACTTCGAGATGTCGCATTTGCCGGAGAAGTTATGCCGCAGAAGTCCACCGACTTCTACCCGAAATTACTGAGCGGTCTTACCGTTTATGCGTTGGAGTAAACAAGCCCGCAGCCGGAATTCTCCGCGGTTGCTGCTGACGATTGCGTTCGCCTCCGCATTGACCGGGCTCGCCCAGACTGAATCGCCGCGGCCCGGTGTCTCCCAGACAGACGCGCCGCCGCCCGTCCCTGTGCCCTTCGTTCCAGACTCCACCAAACCCGCGATACTGACCAAACCTCAAGCCCCGTCCGCTCCCCCGATTCAATTGCGTTTCGTCGTCGTGCTCGATCCTGGTCATGGAGGTGAAGATACGGGAGCGAAGCTCGGCCCCGGAACGCTCGAAAAGGACATCGTCCTCAGCATCAGCACACGGCTGCGCGCCCTGCTCAACGCCAAAGGAATTCCGGTTATCGTCACGCGAGACGCCGACACATCCCCCACTGCGGATGACCGCGCCGCCATCGCGAACCGGGCAAAAGCGGCCGCGTGTTTAAGTCTTCACGCTACGGCCACAGGCACAGGCGTCCACCTTTTTACATCGTCGCTCACTCCTGCAAACTACGGGCGTGACGAGTTCATTCCCTGGAACGAAGCCCAGGCGACGGCCAACACTCAAAGCGTGCGTCTAGCGTCAGACGTAAACACCGCACTCGGCAATGGGAAACTCCCCGTCCTGCTTGGCCGCACCGCGCTGCGGCCGCTCAATTCGTTCACATGTCCCGCGCTGGCTGTTGAATTCGCACCGGTCAACGCAGGAAGCGGTGCCGCAAGCCTGACCGATTCGTCCTATCAGCAGCGCGTTGCAGCGGCGCTCGCAGAAGCCCTGGTCGCCTGGCGCGTCGATTGGCGGCAACGCCCATGATTCCCCGCTATCAGCGCATTCTGTTCAGCATCCTCGTTCTCGGCTGCATCGTGCTCGCGGTTCTTTTGCTCAGGCTGCGTGAGCGGGCGCAGGACCGCATGCAATCTGTGCGCGACGAGACGCCGATGGAGGCGCCGATTGCCCGCGTGCCCGAGAAGGTTCAATTGCTGTTGGCGAACGACAGCGACGGTTCTCTCGTTGCTACGCAGCGCTCGATCACGCTTCCCGCAGATGCTCCTTCGCGAGCGCGCGTACTGCTCGAATCTCTGCTGGCTGAGTACGCCAAGCCCAACTCGACGCATCCGCTGCCTTCGGGCGTCGCCGTCGAAGAGGTATTTCTCGTCGATCTTCCCGGCTCCAATTCAAGCAGCATTGCGGTGGTGGATCTCAGTGCGGCATTCGCTCAGGGCCATCCGTCAGGCATTGCTCCTGAAACGCTGACGTTGCTCTCGATCACGGGAACGCTGCACGCTAACCTGCCTGAAATCGCGCAGGTACGCTTCCTTATCGATGGACAAACCCGCGACACGCTCGCCGGGCATGCAGATCTGACTCGGACCTATATCGCCGCTAATCCTGATGTCGACATTCCCGCCGCTGGAGGACGTCCCTGACCGTCTCTCTGACCACGCCTCCGATTATCGGCGTCTTTGATTCAGGCGTAGGCGGCCTTACCGTGCTGCGCGCTTTGCTCTCACGTTTGCCCGGAGCCAGCTTTGTTTATGCCGGTGACACGGCGCGCCTGCCGTACGGATCAAAATCACGCGCCACTATTGCGCGCTACGCCACCGAAAGCGCTCGCTTTCTTGTCGATCAAGGAGCGGAATTTCTCGTCATCGCCTGCAACACCGCCAGCGCCCTGGCTCTGGACGAAATTCGCGAAGCCGTCACGGTACCGGTGCTTGGCGTTGTAGACCCGGGAGCCGCAGAAGCCGCCGCACACTCCCTGACGCGCGACTGCATCATTCTCGCCACCAGTGCGACCGTCGAAAGCCGAGCATATGCAAATGCTTGCGCCCACGTTGGAGTGCGCGCCTTTGAAAAGGCCTGCCCGCTGCTCGTTCCGCTCGTTGAAGAATCATGGACGAATCATGCCGTCACCCGTGAGGTGACAAAGATATATCTGGATGAAGCGATGGAGGGTGCCGCGCACGCTGGTCTGCATCCAGATTCGATCGTGCTCGGTTGCACCCACTATCCGCTGCTGCGCGCGCTGTTCGCGGAACTCGTCCCTTCGACCATCCGCATCGTCGATTCCGCCGAGTCGATCGCATCGTGCGTCGCCGCTGATTTTCCCGCGGCTGCCGCACAAAACAACGCCTCAGAATGCAGCTTCTTCGCGACAGACTCGGTCAATAAATTTCGCGCACTCGGAGAGCGTTTCCTTGGCCGCGCCATCCCCTCGGTCCAGCTTGTCGATCTCGGCGGCTGATATTCTGTGCGGTCATCAGGACTTATTTGAAGGAGAACATCACCCATGCTGAATCTCGACGGTCGCGTCGCCGTGGTATTCGGGCTTGCCAATAAACGAAGCATCGCCTGGGCCATCGCGCAACAGCTTCAGCAGGCCGGCGCCAAGCTCGCGATCAGCTATCAGAACGAGCGTATGAAGCAAGAAGCCGAAGGCCTCATCAATGACCTTCCGGGTGCCGAGGCCTTCCAGTGCGACGTGTCGAGCGATGCTGAGATTGAGAAGACCTTCGCGCAGCTGAAAGAGCGCTATGGAAAGCTCGACGTGCTCGTCCACTCCATTGGGTATGCACCGGCGGAAGAACTGAAAAACGATTTCCTGAAGACCACGCGCGAAGGCTTCCGCATCGCACACGACGTCAGCGTCTACTCCCTGATCGCCCTCAGCCGCGCAGCGCAGCCGCTGATGACCGAAGGCGGCAGTATCATTACGCTCACCTACTACGGCGCCGAGAAAGTGGTGCCGCATTACAACGTGATGGGAGTAGCGAAAGCCGCGCTCGAAGCGACGGTGCGCTATCTCGCCGCGGATCTTGGCCGTCAAAACATCCGCGTCAACGCCATTTCTGCCGGACCAATCAAGACACTCGCCGCCCGCGGTATCGGTGGCTTGAGCACCATGCTGAGCGCGCACGAAGGGCGTTCGCCACTCCATCGCAATACAGATCAGAATGAAGTCGGCATGACCGCAGTGTTCCTCGCATCCCAGATGGCGAGTGGCATCACGGGGGAAGTAATTTACGTCGACTCCGGCTTCAACATCATGGGTTTTTAACCACGCTATTTCAGCGACAGACGGATCCGCCGCGTATCCTCGCCAATACTCTCGATATCGAGCGCACCATCGCTGCGCTCGATCAGACTTGCAAACTTTTCTCCCCATTCGATCAGCACCAGATTTTCGCCCTCGAGCATCTCCTCAATACCGAGCGTGCTTAGTTGCCGCTCAGTCTCGAGGCGGTAGACATCGAGGTGCAGCACGCGAACCGGCCCAGCATATTCATGCACCAGGGTGAAGGTTGGGCTGGTCACCGCATCGGGCTCCGCGGCGCCCAGCGCTGCCGCAATTCCCTTCACTAAGGTCGTTTTGCCCGCACCAAGATCGCCGCGCAGCAGAATCAATTTTGGCGGCGTCAGCAGTTGTGCGAGTTCAACGCCAAGCGCGATCGTCTCATCGGCGCTGCTGGTCGTGAACTCGATCACCGCGCCAGTCCCTGCAGCCATGTGAACCCGTCCTCGTCTTCAACGTGTGCGCGAAAAGCACGCCAGAGGTGCGACACGGTGTCGGTCGCGCACAGGGTGTGCTCGTCCTGTTCGAGAACTGCGAAATCAGCGGCCAGACCGTGAAGAAATACACCCGCTTCCACCGCCGCCTGCGGCTGATCGTGAAACTGCGCGAGCATCCCGACCACTATCCCGGTCAAAATGTCGCCGCTCCCTCCTTTGGCCATCCCAGGATTTCCAGTCGTGTTCACCGCCACGCGGCCGTCAGGATGCGCAATCAGCGTTCGCCAGCCTTTAAGCACTAGGGTCACGTTATTCTGCCGTGCAAAATCTCGCGCGGTTTTGAGCCGGTCAAATTCCACTTCCTGCACGGTTTTTCCGATCAATCTCGCCATTTCTCCCGGGTGAGGAGTCATAACGGCGAACGCTTGGCGCGCACGCAACAAGTCGGACTTTTCTGCAAAAGCCGCTAGCGCATCCGCATCGATGACAACTGGCACCTGCGATCGTGTGACAACTTGACGTGTGTACTCCGCCGCTTCAGTGTCCTGCGATATCCCGGGCCCGATCGCGATCGCGGTGCGCCTCTCGAGCAGCCGGTCGAGATTTTCTCCCAGGTTCGCAGACGAAATCGTGCCGTTCGTGGTCTCTTTGAGCGGCGTCGTCATCAGCTCGGCCATGAACCGCGAAACAGTGTTCAAAATGCTCTCGGGCACGGCTGCCGTTACAAGGCCCGCTCCGCAACGCAACGCCGCCATGGATGCCATCGCCGCTGCACCAGCTTTGCCCCACGACCCAGCCACTACCAGGACATGGCCGAATTTGCCTTTATTGCCGTCTTTCTGCCGAGGCACCTCGGCTATTTTCTTCGAGGCGCCAGCCCAATAGAGTCCGCTCGTTGATTGCACTGCTTCAGGAGGCGACCCAATCTGCGCGACAACGATTGGTCCATCCGTCAACATGCCGAAGATATGTGCCAGTTTTGGCGCCGTGAACGTCACCACTGCGTCCGCGCGAAACGCTCCTTCTGCGTGCGCTGCCATCGAGTCAGCATCCCACCCCGAAGGCAGGTCGACAGCAACGACCGGGGTCTTCAGTTTTGCAAGCTTATTCCGTACCGCCACCGCTATTCCCCTCAGCGGGGGCTTAAAGCCAGTACCGAACACCGCATCCACGAAGAGATCCGCATGCTCGAACAGGATTTTCACTTCTGGCATTTCGAAATGCTGCTCGTCAGGCTCGAGCAGCACGTCCTCGCCCAGAGCTGCGATCGCTTCGCGCGACATAGCCCCACGGCTACCGAGCAGCATCGCAGTGACCTCGCGACCTTGATCACGGAGAATGCGGGCCGCGACCATTCCGTCGCCGCCGTTGTTTCCTTTGCCGCACAGCACCACAATCTTCTTCGCCGACGCGTGGTGCCGCAGAATGAAGCGCGCGACCGCGTTGCCCGCGTTTTCCATCATGTCGCTCAGGGAAACGCCGAATTCCTCGGCGGTTCGCTGGTCAGTCGCCTTCATCTCCGCCGCGGTCAGAATCTGCATACTGACTTTCTATCAAAGAAAAACGGCGCTCGTTAACGAGCGCCGTTCACTGTGACGAGATGTGGCGAATTATTGAGTCACGCCTGTGCTGACTGCGGCCTGCTTCTCAGCACTCGGCGGTGTGTTCTTCGCTGTTGTGAAATAGCTCTTGTCCGATAGATTGCGGTAGAAATGGCCCGCCAGTTCTGCAGCTTTTGGCCCGAACGTCGGCCGCCCACCCTCGAGGAAGAACACAACCACAATGCGTCCGCTGGGCGTGTCCGCGAACGAGGCGAACCAGCCGAAGCGCGTGCCATTGTTTGAGCACGTGCCGGTCTTACCCAACACTGGGAATTCGCTGAAGCTAGCACGCACCGAACGCGCCGTACCGTACTGCACTGCTGCGCCCATGCCAGGAACAATCTCAGGAATCAGCGGGCCGATGTCGAGCATCCGCTTGACCATTGGCTTGAAGTTCAGAACTTCATCCGGTGTTTCCGGGTGCTGCAAATAGAACAGCGTGCCGCCGTTCGCAATCGACGCGACCAGCGCGCCAAGCTGCAGTGGAGTTACGGAAACGCCCTCGCCAAACGAACACATGCGCCCAACGCCGCCTTGAGCGTCTGGAAGCGCCTCAGTCGGGTAGACACCAAGATGCTCGCCCTTGATGTTGTATCCCGCGTACTCGCCGAGACCGAATTCGTTGGCATAGTGTTTTACCCGCTCGAATCCGAGTCGGCGGCCAAGTGTCTCAAAATAAGCGTTATTCGAATGCGCCAGCGCCTCGGTCATGTTGAGGGAATAGTGACCGCCGAGGTTTACCGGCGTGTCTTTCGTCACGATGCGCTCTTCGAGCGCCGCAAGCGCAACAGAAAGCTTGATGGTCGAGCAGGGCTCAGCCCCCTCAGAAAGCGCAAGCTTCTGATTGACCATAGCCAGCACGCGACCATTATTCGGGTCAATCGCAACCACCGTGCCGTTCATATTTCCCAGCGCGTCAATGGCTGCCTGACGAACCACCTGGTCTTCGCCCGAAGTGGTGTCGCCGTTTGCAAGATCGGTGTCAACAAAAGAACTGCCCGTGAAACGCTCGTACACGCGATGGTGACGGCCGCGCGCGCTGGTCCTCACCAGCGAAGCCCGGCGCAGTTGGCCACGCCCAACGGGGCGCGAATGCTGCATGCTGTGAATGCGCTTGCTCGTGCGCGAGGACTCCTGAACACGCGCAGAGCGCGTGTGACGCGGGACGCGTGTGGTCACCTTGGCAAACAAAACAACAGGGGACAACAAGACGCCCAAAAGCACCGTGAGGGCCGAAATACGTTTCATCAGATTTTTCCAGTCAGCTTGGGGGTGAGCCTTCTGCGTAGATGTTACCCGCACACCCGCTGGTAATCCAAGGGAAAAACCCGTTTTCGCGCCGAAAGATGCGGAAACAGCCATCACAACCCTCCGCGGCGCATAAATGCCGGAATGTCGAGGTTCTCGGCCGGCTCCTCTTCCTGAGGCGCTGGTGGGGCTGACACAGCGACGGTCGCCGGTTCGGCCGGCGCATCGCGAAAGAAGTCATCTGCGTGCATCTCCGGAGCCACAAACGCCTCTTCGCTCGCAAACCGTGCGGGCGGCTGAGGGTGAGACTGGATATGGATCGGCCGCTCGACCATGGCCCCCTCGCCCATCATGCGGGCACGGCGACCCGGGGTTCCCTGGCGGAAGCCGGTCGCAATGACCGTGATTTTCACTTCGTCGCCCAATTTCTCGTCCAGAACGGCGCCAAAAATGATGTTTGCGTCTTCATGGGATGAGGTCTGAATCAGGGTGGAAGCCTCGTTCACCTCGCTCAGCTTCAGAGAGCTGGAGCCGGTAATGTTGATTAGGATGCCGCGAGCGCCATCAATGGCACCTGCCTCAAGCAGCGGTGAAGCCATCGCGGCCTGTGCGGCTTCAACGGCGCGGTTCGCTCCGCTACGCACCGCCGTGCCCATCACCGCGTAGCCCATGCCGGCCATCGTCGTCTTCACGTCAGCAAAGTCACGGTTGATAATGCCCGGAATCGTGATGATGTCCGAGATGCCCTGCACGCCCTGACGCAGAACGTCGTCCGCGATTCTGAACGACTCGAAGAAGCCGGCGTCTTTGGCGACCGCCAGCAGCTTCTCGTTCGGGATCACGATCATCGTGTCGACCGCATCGATCAGTTCCTGCATGCCGCGCTCGGCCTGCTGCAGCCTGCGCTTGCCTTCAAAAGCGAACGGCCGCGTCACGACGGCAATCGTCAAAATTCCCATTTCGCTTGCGAGCGAGGCGATTACAGGAGCCGCACCTGTGCCAGTGCCACCTCCCAAACCTGCCGTAACAAACACCATGTCCGCGCCCTCGAGCGCCTCAATGATTTTCTCTGAGTCTTCCAGGGCTGCACGACGGCCCATGTCAGGGTTCGCGCCCGCGCCCAGGCCGGCGGTCAGTTTTACGCCGAGTTGCAGCTTGATCGGGGCCTCGCACAGCTTCAGCGCCTGCACGTCCGTGTTAGCTGCGATAAACGTCACGCCCTCAACCCCGGCGGTGATCATCCGGTTGACTGCATTGCCGCCACCGCCGCCCACGCCGATGACCTTGATCTTCGCGCCCTGGGGTGGCTCATCATGAAACTGGATCTTGATGTCTTCCATAAATACCTCAATACTTCGTTGTTAATGGTTCACTCGTTTCGCCCGTTAGAGCGAGCCCGCAAAAATGGCGCGCAGCTTCGCGCGCAGTCCCTGATCTTCCTGAGCACGCGTTGTCCGCGTGCGGTGCGCGTAGAGCAGCATCCCGATCGCTGTTGCATACTCCGGACGCGCGAGTGTCTGCGGCATGCGCGAAAGCGGCACCGGCGAACCGATGCGCGCTGGAACACGAATCTGAGTCTCCGCGGTTTCGAGCATTCCGAGCAGGTGTGCGCCACCTCCGGTGATAACGACGCCGGCCCCGAGCGCTTCCATCACGCCGCCATTTCGCAAATTGTCGCGCATCATACGGAACAATTCGGTCGCACGCGGTTCCAGCATTTCCGCGAGCAGACGCTGGCGAACTAGGCGCACTTCACCGTCGCTGCCCATCACTTCGATCTCACTGGCATTTGGGACTACGGTCACCACACAATGCCCGTACTCCCGCTTCAACCGTTCGGCTTCCTGCACTCCGATGTGCAGTCCCACTGCGAGATCGTTCGTGAAGTGGTCTCCGCCGATCGGCAGCACGGCCGTGTGGGCAACGGATCCTTCAAATACAACGGCAATTTCTGTGGACCCCGCTCCGACATCTGCGATACAGACACCCAGTTCGCGCTCGTCGCCGGACAGCACTGCTTCCGCCGCAGCGACGGCTTCATACACCGTGTCCGTTACTTCGATGCCTGCCCTGTTTGCGCAGGTAATGATGCTTTGCGCGGCACTCGAAGAACAGGTGGAGAGATGGAGATTCACTTCCAGCCGGCTACCCACCATCCCGACGGGATCGTGAATGCCCGCCTGATCGTCAAGGATGAATTCCTGCGGAAGCAGATGGAGCATCTCGCGGTCCGACGGCAGCGAAACCTGGCGGGCGCGGTCAACCGCCGCACGGACATCTTCGCGAGTGATCTCGCGCTGGCGATTCCCCAGGCTGACGCCGCCGCGACTGTTCACGCCCCGTACATGCGCACCGCCGATTCCCGCGACGGCGGTCGCGATCATGCAGTGGCCACCTTGTTCGGCCAGTGCAGCGGCATGACTCAGGCATTCGATCGTCGGCTGCAACTCGGCGATCAATCCTTTGCGCACGCCCTTCGTCTCGACCACTCCGTGACCCAGATAGCGCAGCGCGCCTTCATGCACTTCGCCGGCAAGCACACACGTTTTGTGCGAGCCCACGTCAAGCACTGCCATCACTGATTGTTCGCGCTGACCCATTGCCTATCTCTGCTCCATCTGTCGCTGCTGTCTTAGTTGTTGCAATGTCGGTTGCCGGGCTGGCTTTACCGGCGTCTTTGCCTTTGTGTGCTTTGGCGCTGGCTTGTGCAGCGCAACCAGCGGCTTCTTCGCCGGCGGGGCTGCGTCGGACTTTGTCGGCGCGGACGTTGCTGCGTCCGGGGCTGATTTCCCCGGTGCCATCTCTAGCACGAACTGCGAGTCATACCGCGCGTCGACCGCAGCAAGTCGTGGATACTGCTGCCGCCACTCCGCCAGATGCGCCTGGTATCCGTGATAGCGCTCGAGGAAGTTCTCGTCGCCAAAATGGACCAGCAAGCTGCGATCCCCGTCGGCAATGACGGCGCGAACATCCTCCGGGTCAGACAAATCGACTTCGCTCAATTTCGCGGACACATGCTCGCCGGTCGCATCGAGATCGTGGACAAAGCGTCCGTAAATCTTCATGCGCGCGGCACGCGATGACAGCGGGTCGGCCGCATTGATGCCGGTCAGGACCGGAAACGAGTAGTGTTTCTCCGCCGCCTTCGGCGGCATGTCCAGCAGCACTCCCTCGCCATCAACCAGGCCAGCACGGCTGCGGTTGTGCACGAATGCCACTGGAGTACGCTCCGTGACGGCGATGCGTAACTGATCAGGCATCAGGCGCATAACAGTCGCATGCGCGATCCACGGCAACGCTTCCATCTGCTTGCGGCGCTGTTCGAGCGGCACAAAGAAGATGTTGCGGCCGATATCTTCGCCGAAGATTGCAAGTAGATCCGGGCGCGAAACCTCGGTGTTGCCGACGATGCGGATCGAACCGGAATTCGCGATGCGAAAACGCGGGTCGTGACGGAGAAAGCTTTGCGTCGCATATACCGTCGTTGCTGCCGCGCCGAGAACCAGCACAACGCCAGTGCCGAGAGCGATGCGTCCGAGCAAAGACTGAGGAATCAGGCTTTTGCGAACCGGAACGCGCCGGCGCGAGCGCAGGAAGGGCGCCTCGTCGTCGCTCGCATCCGCTGCGATTGAAGCAGCGCGACGCGATTTGTTGTCGGCAATGCGCTGGCGCTTCCCGGCTACCGCCGACGGATCGTCCGGACGATAAAAATCGTCCTCGAGCCGGTCGCTTTCCGGGTAGTCGAGCAGTGCCACTCCATTGCCACGTGTTGTGTCGCCTTTTCGCAAGCCCGAGCAAGGCCGCGAGAATCGCCATCCCGAATATAGCGTGCGAAACACGATTCGTTACTGCAATTTCCGGTGGAAATCGCGGCGGTATTCAGATGGGCTACAGCGTATTTCTTTCCAGTTGCGCGATGACCAGCGGCGCGATCTGTGAAACATTTCCCGCGCCGAGGGTCAGAATCAAATCGCCCGGCTGCGCCAGCGAAGCGGCACGTGCCGCCGCCTCCTCAAAGGAGGGTGCATGCTCAACCCCGTCCCGCGCGATCGCTTCCACAAGCGCTTTCGCGCTGACACCAGCGATCGGCTCTTCGCTCGCTGCGTAAACGTCGAGCATCTGGACCGTGTCCGCATCGCCAAAGCATCGCGCGAACTCGCTCATCAGGTCGCGCGTGCGCGTGTATCTGTGCGGCTGGAATATCACATGCACTCGCGCGTAACCGCAGGTGCGAGCGGCGCCGAGCGTGGCACGTATCTCCGTCGGATGATGCCCATAGTCGTCAACAACATCGACCCCGCGCGCTGAACCCTTCAGCTGAAAGCGGCGATCTACTCCGCGATAGCCTGCGAGCCCCTCCGCAATGGTTTGAGGAGCGATGCCGAGTTGCAGCGCAATCGCAACGCCGGCCGTCGCATTCAGCACATTGTGCCGGCCGGGGACGTGCAGCGTGAACGGCCCTAGATCAACGCCTGCCGACGCCGTCACAGTGAACTTCGCATGGCAATCGCTGTCGCGCTCGAGCATGGTTACGCGAAAGTCAGCCTCATCAGCAAAGCCATATGTGTATACGCGGCGCGTCACGCGCGGCAGAATTGCGGCCAGCATCGCGTCGTCAATGCAGGCCGTCGTCGCGCCGTAGAACGGCACCTTGTTCATGAAGGCAACGAAGGCGTCCTCAACATCGGCCATGTCGCGGTAACAGTCCATGTGCTCGCGATCGAGGTTCGTCACTACCGCCAGAATCGGCGAGAGTTTGAGAAAGCTGCGGTCGCTCTCATCCGCTTCGGCGATCAGATATTGCGATTTCCCCAAGCGTGCGTTAGATCCGAGCGCGCCCACTCGGCCGCCAACAATCACGGTCGGGTCAAGCTCGCCGCCCGCCAGAATCGCTGCGATCATCGACGTGGTTGTCGTCTTGCCGTGCATGCCTGCGACAGCTACTCCATACTTGAGCCGCATTAACTCGGCGAGCATCTCCGCGCGCGGAATGACGGGAATTTTTCGTTCCCGCGCCGCCACAACTTCAGGATTCTGCTGGCTTACCGCCGAACTGGTGACAACCACGTCGGCCTGCGCCGAGTGCTCCGGGGCGTGCCCCTCGTAGATCGTCGCTCCGAGTTCGGCGAGCCGGTCGGTGACCGACGAGCGCCGCAGATCGGAGCCGGAGACGGGGTAGCCCAGGTTGAGCAGAATCTCCGCGATTCCGCTCATGCCTATGCCGCCGATTCCGATGAAGTGAATGCGCTGCTGCCCGAGGAACATCGGTTCAATCTAGCAAAACGCGAGAGGTGACGTTGGAGGTACCCCCATACCCCCCTATCAAAAGGGCCTCCATATAACAAAACAAAGGACTTCCACGTCTCATATTTGAAAACAAAGGACTTAGAAAAAAGAAAGCCCGGCGCGTTGCCGGGCTCTCTTGTCTAGATTATACGGGTCATGTCAAGAATTTCAGACTAGGCATTCAATCTATGTTGCAGATTCTGTGCTAGTTATAAATCTTTCTATCGATCGTCGTGGCCGTGGCCGTGTTCCTTATCATGACCATAGGCATGTCCGTGGCCGTGGCCATTTCCCTCATCTTCGTCGTGGTGGTCGTGCTTGTCGTCGCGGTCCCACCTGCCCTCGTGATACCGCCAACCGTTGTTGTAGTGATCCCAGTGTCCATGCGTCCAATACGCGTTCTCATACGGCCGGTGATCATAGTGTCCGCCGACCCAGTGGTAGTGCGATCCATAGGGAGCCCAATATCCGGGGATCCAGTAGGCCTCCGGGTAGGGGGCGACGGGGACGACCTCATACCGCAGTGGGGGAGGCGGAGTGCCGATATAGACGTTAATCTGAGCGCCCGCAGTCAGAGCAAGACCAAGAAGTGCGGTCGCGGGAAGTATGAACAATTTGCGCATAAGTCTGATTCCCTCTAGATAAAGCAGGATTTGTGGGTTTAGGTAGAGCGGAACAGCGTGCTTGAGGAGACAAAAGCCGGCGAACTGTGCCGGGGTCTTCTTCAGAGTACAGCGACAAGATCGTGATGATGTTGATGATCGTGGCACATGGTGGTTACCTTTGGCGTGAGTTGTCGCCGTCGCGGTTATATCACTGCGGGATTTCTGAAAAAAGAACGGCCCCGGCTGGTTTGCCGGGGCCATGATGTAGCAATGACCGCGTGGGTCTAGCGCCGTCCGTGACCGCCGCCGTTGTTTCCGCCGCCCCCGTGGGACTCGCCGCCACCACCGCCGGAGTGCGCTTGTGGAGCGCTATAGTGCTGACCGCCACCACCGTGGGACTGCGGAGCGCTGTAATGCTGGCCGCCTCCGTAGTTCTGTGGTGAGCTGTAATGCTGGCCGCCGCCGTTGTACGACTGTTGCGGGCGGTAGGCGTTATTGCCAGAGAACCCACCATGTTGAGTTTGCTGCATCGCCTGACGCTGACCGGAATAATTCGTGCCGGGCGTGTACGCAGGACGAACATTGTTCCCCTGAGAGCTTGGCCGGTTGGCGAATGTTTGGCCGCCGCGATTGTAAGCGGGTAACGGGTTGCGGTTAAACGCAGGGTTCTGACCGCGGTCCGCGGTAATCAGCGGGCGTTGTCCCTGGTTCTGGACGCCACCGCGATTCTCAGTCCGGTTGCCGTTGTCGAAGCTGCCGCCACGGTTCTGACCGCCGTGCTGCACCTGACCGTTGAACGCTGCATGATTTTCCGCGCTGCGGTTTACGCCACGGCCATCACCGAAAGCCCCATGATTATTATTGAAGGCTCCATGATTGACGTTACCGTTCCAGCGTGATTCGAAGTGCTGTGCCTGCTGCCAGCGATGATCGTCAAAGCGGCGACCGTGCTCATTCCCCCAACGCTGGTTGTACCAACCGTTGTAGTAGTTGCGGCCGTAGAAGCTGTTGCGGTACCAGCCCTCGTGGCAAATACCGAAGGACCCGTACCAGGGCCACGGGTTGGAGTAGTACACGCCGCCGAAATAGCCGGCAGGGTGCGCCCAGAAGCCTGCGGTCCAGCCCCATCCACCGCCGCCATAGCCCCAGACGCCGGGCTGCCAGATCGCGCCTTCATAGGGAGGCAGCGTCCAGTAGCCGGGTACCCAGTAATAGCCCTCGTCGCCCCACGCCCAATAGCCGTCGACCCAGATATAGC
Source organism: Acidobacteriaceae bacterium (assembly GCA_035567995.1). Classification (GTDB taxonomy): domain Bacteria; phylum Acidobacteriota; class Terriglobia; order Terriglobales; family Acidobacteriaceae; genus JBBPYY01. The sequence continues at coordinate 955 of DATMOZ010000049.1, read as the reverse complement.
CGGGGGCAGGAATGACCGGACGCACGTAAACGGGTGCAACAGGCGGACCGATGGAAACAAAAATCGACGTTGCGTGAGAAATGGCGGGGGTTCCAACGGTGCCGATAATGGCAGCCCCCAGAACAAGAGAACGGAAGATTGTCCGCAATGTACGCATTCGGTCCCTCTGAGCTTCATCCTTCGGTGTCCCTCGATTCGTCCTCAGAGGGCTTCGCGGATGGTTCGCTCATCGCCACAGTACGGCTTGTTGAGATGCCCGCCTGCGGCCTTGGTGCTATAGGAGTAGACCCGTATTGGGGAGAAAGTTGTGGCGGATTCGTCCCCCATCGTGCTCCAAAGACAAGGGTTGGGCGCAAATATTTTGCATCTTTTGGGGAGGCGGACTGTCGGGGCCCGGGGCTAAAGCCCCCTTGTTCTTCCAGGCCGATATGCACGGGCTAAAGCCCGTGCCTTCCACCGGGAGGCAAATGCATTGCAGGTCAGCGCGTGCGGATCAGTGACAGCGCGAGTTCAGCGATCTCGCTCACTGCGTTCGGGCGGGCGAATTCGGCCGCCTGTCGTGACATGGCTGTCAATGCGTCCTGATCTCGCAGCAGAGTGACAAGTTCGTTGAGCAATCTGTCCGGCGACACGTCGCGCTCGAGCAGCATGCGCGCTGCTCCGGTATTGGCGAGTGCTTCGGCGTTCTTGCGCTGATGGTCGTCGGCAGCGAGAGCGAACGGGATGAGCAGCGAAGGTTTGCGCGCGGCGGCGAGTTCAGCAACCGTAGATGCTCCCGATCGCGCAAGCACCAGCGAGGCTTCAGCGAACCGCTCAGGCATATCGTCGAGGAACGCATGCACCTGCCAGCGGGCGGGGTCGGCTCCGGATTTCTCATAGTCGGCCCGTGTCACCTCAGCATTGGCTGCGCCTGCCTGGTGAAGGATCGTCAGGCCGGGAACCTGGTTGAGCAGTT
>DATMOZ010000048.1:0-11118 GCA_035567995.1 Acidobacteriaceae bacterium | reverse complement strand
GCGACAGTGAGAGAAGCCAAAAAGGAGCGTCGAGTAAGTGGACTCATCGAGCGTCATAGTATCGCAGGTGTGCCTGTTTGCTCTTTCGAACACTGGATCAAAGGCAACGAACATTTTTTTGACGACGAGATTTCCTCGTACGGTAGACAATTCACTGCAGCCCACCTATCGCGAAGGACATGCATGATCCGCTACGGCATTCTCGGCTTTGGACACCACGGCGTGCGGCGTCTTGCGCCTGCGTTCGCTAACACGCAACGGTCCGTACTCGCGGGCATCTGGCGTCGCGACACCGAAAAAGCGCAGCAGAACGCGAGGCATTTCGGCTTCTCCCACATTTTCACGACACCCGAGCAACTCTGCTCCTCACCCGACGTCGATGCTGTCTTCGTCGCCTCGCCGGATGCCATGCACTTCGAGCACACGATGCTTGCGTTTCGGCATGGCAAACCGGTGCTGTGTGAGAAACCCCTGGCCATGCACAGCGAACAAGCTGAGCAGATGCTCGACACGGCCCGGCAGGCCAATCTTGCATTCGGGGTCGCGCAAAACTTTCGCTACAACCGGTCGCTCGAATTCATGCGCGACAAAATTCGCGAAGGCTCTATCGGAAAGCCTGTTCTGGCAACCACTCAGTTCTGCTTCGAAAGCGACAAAAGTCCGCGGACATGGATATACGACGGCTCACTCGCCTGCGGTGGACCCATCGGCGACGTTGGAATTCACGCAATTGATGCGCTGCGATTCCTGCTCGGCCAAGACGTCATCGCCGTCACTGCGCTCGCCCGCAAGGATGAACTATCAGGGGATGTGGAAGCTTCAGCTGCACTTGCTCTCGAACTCAGCGGCGGAATCCTGGCGTCGGTTCAGGTCAGCTTTCGTGCGCGCTATCGAACGCTGGTGGAAGTCATCGGCAGCACCGGAGTTCTTCGCGCAGAGAGCGGCTTTACGGTGGACCAGCCCGTCGAAATCGTTCACCTCGTTAGCGGAGCAGTACAGTCTACTGAGACTGTCTCAAACGCAGATTCATACAGCCGTATGCTCGATGCCTTCGCCGGCGCTGTCGAAGGGCAAGGAACATATGCTGCGCCGGGCGAAGATGCACTGAATAATCAGCGCGTCCTCGATGCAGCATTCCGCAGCTGGCACAGCGGGCAGCGGCAATCAGTGCCTCTCGCTTAGCCATCTGCGCTGACAGGCTTACCCTCGTATACGAACTTCCTCTGTCATAGACGTTCAACACGCTCGGACAAGGCTGCTGGTTCTTCCGTCTCGACCGTCTAACAACAAGGCGGCCGCGGGCGCAAACCGTTTCAGCCGCTGAAGGGGGCAGTATGAAAAACGTCGAATTGACAATGCCGGAGATCGCTCTTATCGGCGGTACCCGCGCGCTGGCCGGAGCTGGGCTTGCCCTACTTCTGGCCGACAGGCTCGATCCCGACCGACGAAGACTCGTCGGGTGGGCGCTGTTCCTGATCGGGGCGATCAGCACCATCCCGCTCGCGATCGACGTGTTATGCAAAAAAGCGTGACAGTCGCCCGCGAAATTACGGCTGCGCTCCCGTCTGGAATTGCAATGCAGAGAGAGAGAAGCGGTATTGGTAACGTGCATTCGCGTCGGAAATCGCGGCTTCAGTCTGCTGGAGTTGTGCCTGGCTCAACTCGACAATCGAACTGAGTCCGAGATTGTAACGAGTCTGTGCCAGTTGCAACGCGAGGTTCGCCTGCTTCAGCAATTGCTCTGTAACCGCCACACGCTTAAACGAAGAATTCGCGGACAGCCACGAGGTGTAGACGTCTCGCACAATTCGCGTACGCAGATCGCGGACGCGCTCTTGCGCAGCGCGCTCTCTCAGCGCGGCTTCCTGCGTGTCGGCGCTGTACCGGAAGCCGTTGAAGATGGGGACCTGAACACTAAGCCCGATGGCGCCATACCAGTTCTCTGGAAAGTTTTGCTTGTCGCCCACCGGTGTTCCTCCAACGGTGCCAATGGCATTGAGCGTAGGCAGCATCTGGTCGCGCTGAGCGATACGGAACTTATCTGCGGCCTGCCTTGCGTCATCGAGAGCCACAAGATCTGGCCGCTGCTGCAGTGCAAGTTTGACGAGCACATCGGAGTCAGGCGGTGGCGCCGGCAATGCATTCGCTTCCTCGACCAACGTAAACGGAGTAGTGGTCTCCAGGCCGAGAATCGAGTTCAGTTGCGCGAGCGCCGCATCCAGATTGTTTCGGGCATCGAGCACGAGCAGCTGCGCTTGAGACAAATTGACCTCGGCGAAACTCTGGTCGAGCGTCGACTTAAGCTTGCTTTCGGTCAGCGCCGTCACTTGATTCGCGACAGCCTGGCGCTCGCTTTCCGTCTGCTGCGTTACGCGCAATGTAGCTTGCGCCTGCAGCGCGAGATAGAACGCCTGGTCCGTGGCCAGCACGATGTCCGCAGTCGTCGCCTTGGCGTTCGCGATTTGTGCCTTTTCAGAAAGCTGCGATGAAGCCACCAGATTCGGCGTGCGACCGAAGTCAGTGATGAGCTGGCTCAGTTCAACGCCGCCACCGATGTGCTCGATAAGACGAGGTGCAGTTATTCCCACAGCAGAGATTCGGCTTGCGCTGTCGTTCGGCTCGACCGCCGCAAGACTTCCTTGCAGGTTCGGCAGTTCCGCCGAGCGCACTTCACGGACGACCTGATGCTGCGCAAGTGCAAGCAGCTTACTGATGGAGATGGTCGGGTTATTTTTGATCGCCATCTGCTCTGCTTGTTCGCGCGTCAGAGTTGTCGATGGCGCCTGTCCAAATGCTGGAGACAAAGCCGTCACCAAAACGATTGCGAAGATGGAAGGGCCTTTCACTATGCCGCCTCCTGCGCTTGCGGTTCTTCTTTCCGGTGAACAAGGAGATACGCCGCCGGTACAAGGAAGACGGTGACAACAACTGAGACAACCAGACCTCCGATGATCGCTCGGGCCAGCGAGGCGTACTGTTCACTACCGGCCTCAAGCGCGAGCGCCATCGGAATGAGGCCAAGAATCGTCGCCAGCGATGTCATCAGGATGGGGCGCAGGCGAACCTTGCACGCCTCCCCGACAGCGCGGCGCAGGGGCACACCCGCTCTGCGCAGGGTGCGAGTGAACTCCACGATCAGAATGGAATTTGAAACCACGATGCCGGTCATCATGATGATGCCCATCAACGACATGATGTTTAGCGTGGTGTGCGTCATCAGCAGAAAGATAAGTACGCCACTTAAGCCCGGCGGAGTCGCGAGCAGAATAATGAGCGGATCAGTGAATGACGCGAACTGCGCCATCAGGATCAGGTAGACAAGGACGATCGCAACGGCGAGTCCTATGCCAAAGCTCTTGAAGGACTGGTGCATGCCTTCTACTGAGCCCCGTACAGCGATGCGGATGTTCTTAGGAACGGTAGTGTCCGCAAGCGCTTTGTTGACGCGCTTGCTTACTGCTCCCAAATCTTCGCTCGAAGGCATCACGTATACATCAATCACGCGCCGTAACTGATAGTGATCGACCTCAGTCGGCGTGTTGATTGGGTTGATGTCCGCCACGGAGCCTAGCTGCGTGAGATTTGCCCCTCCGGTCGCTCGCAAGGGAATCTGGCGAAAATCGGCCATCGACATGTGCTGGATGTTCTTGGGGTAGTACTGGACCGTGAGCATGTAGTTATTGCCCGTCTTCGGATCAATCCAGTAGTTCGGCGCGATCTGTCCGTTTGAGGTCAACGCGGTAATTACATTGTCGACCACCTCGTGAGGAGAGAGGCCAACCTGGCTTGCTCTCTCACGATTGATGTCTAACTCGAGACCTGGGTAATCGAGGTCCTGCGGAATAAGAATGTCGCTGACACCCTTGACGACGCGCAGCCGACCGGCGAGTTCCTGCGCCGTCTTGTACGCCTGGTCCATGTCGTTACCGCCCACTTGTATGTCGATAGGCGCGGGCAAGCCGAGATTTACCACCGAGTCCACTAGTCCGCCTGATTGAAAGTAAGTGCCGAGTTCAGGAATATCTTCAGCCACCTTATTTCGTACTCGCCGCATGTACTCATAACTTCCTACTGAGGAGCCCTCCTTCAGACTTACTTGCACGAATGCCGTGTGCTGTCCGGAGTTACTTGTGTAAATCGCCGATAGATCGGGCGTAATACCGATGTTAGAAACGATCATGTTCAAGTCGCGGGGAGCGACTACTTCGCGAACGTCTTTCTCAACGCGCGCCACGTAGTTGTTGGTCAGATCGAGCTTTGTTCCAGTCGGAGCCTTCAAGTTAATTACAAATTGCCCCGGATCGACGCGCGGAAAATATGCCGTCCCAAGCAGCGGGAAGAGTCCGAAGGTCAACAGCACGACGCCCAGAATCGTGAGCATCGTCGTCATTGGACGCAGTAACGAACGGTTCACGGTCAGGTCATATTTCTCAAGCATGTGCTGAAACTTGTCGTTGAACACCCCGACGACGTGCTGGAACCACGACCGCTTCTTCCTCGCGGGCAGTTCCTGTCCGAAGTGATGTTCCTCTGAGGCCATTTCGCTGTCAGCCTCATGCAGGCGAATGAAGCGTGCGCAGTAGAGCGGCACGACCGTCATCGCGACAGCGTAGGAAGCGAAGAGTGAGAACACCACGGTCAGAGCGAGCGCCGTGAACAGATACCTGCTGACTCCATACAGAAAGACCACAGGGAAGAACACAATCGCCGTGGTAAATGTGGCCGCGAGTACAGCGAGTTGTACCTCCTTGCCACCTTTCTCCGCCGCAACCTCGGGCGCTTCTCCCATTTCCAGATAGCGGAAGATGTTTTCAAGCACCACGACTGAGTTATCAATCAAGCGCGAGAGCGCAAGTGCCAGGCCGCCCAGCACCATGGTGTTGATTGATCCTCCGCCGAGGCTGATTGCGATAAAAGCCGCTAGAGCAGAGAGTGGAATCGAAAGCAGCACAGCGAAGGTAGCGCGCACACTGCCAAGAAACAACAAGATCATCAGCGCGGTCAGCACCAATCCAATGCCGCCTTCGTTCATCAGGTTGACGATCGCCTTCTTCACCACGAGAGATTGATCGAAAACCACTGCTGTCTTGAGGGACGATGGTATGTCCAGCAGATTTGCAATTGCGGTCTTGACGCCATTTACGATTGCGATCGTATTGCTGTTGCCACCCTGTTTAAGGACAGGAATATAGACAGACTTCTGGCCGTCCACCCGCACGATGTTGGTTTGAATCTGGCTCGCATCTTTGGCTTCGCCCACGTCGGAGACCAGAACAGAAGCATTGCCAACAGTCTTCAACGGCAACCTGTTGATCTCCTCAGGCGTAGGAATCTGACTATTTGCGTAGATGTTGTAATCCTTCGGCCCGATCTGAACGTCGCCCGCCGGCAGGATCAGGTTTGAATCATTCACCGATCGCACAACGTCCATCAGGCTTAACTCGTGCGCCTCAAGCTTAAGAGGATCCACGTAGACCTGGATCTGTCGATAACGGCCGCCATAAGGCTGCGGCACCGAAGCACCCGGTACATTCGCGACCTGATTGCGGACTGTGAACTGCGCGAGATCCTTCAGCCGTGTTTCATTGAGACCCTGGCCACGCAGCGTGATCAGACAGACCGGCAGACTGGACGCGTCGAACTTCAGAACCACCGGTGGGAGCGTACCCGGCGGCAGCCTGCGCAAGTTTGCGAGAGCAAGACTCGATATGCTCGCCAACGCTGAGTTCGCGTCGGTTCCCGGTTGAAAGTAAATCTTGATCAGACTCACGCCGGTAATCGAGCGTGACTCAATGTGGTCAATGTTGCTGGCCAGCGTGAAGAATCGCTCGAAAGTGCCGGTGATGTCGGCCTCAATCTGCTGCGGCGGCATGCCGGAGTAGAACGTCGCAACGACAACGACAGGAATATTAATTTCAGGAAAGAGATCGACCGGCATCGAAGCCATCGTGCTGATGCCAACGACCACCAGAATGAGACAAAGCATGATGATGAAAAACGGATAGCGAATCGCAAAGGAGGACATTTAGTTGGCCTCTCCGTTTTGCGCCGCAGATGGACTCTCGATCTTGGGTCTGACCTGTTCGCCCGCATGATAGTTGCCTTGACCCGCAGTTACGACGAGGTCTCCCGCCGCGAGACCCGAAACTATCTCGACCTTGTCCGCTTCTTCAATCCCCGTGGACACGGGTCGTACGCTGATACGGTTGTCCGCGCCAACGATCATCACCGACGTTTTCTGTCCTTCGCGAATCAGTGCGTTCGGCGAAATGGCGAGCGCGTTATCTTTGCGCTCCAGTTGCAACGTCGTATCTGCATACATGCCCGGAGAAAGCGACAGATCATTGTTCTTCACATCCACTTCGACCTCCATGGTGCGCGTGGAGAGATCGAGCGAACGGGTGAAGCGCGTCACCTGACCGTGAAAACTCTGATGCGTCGCTTGCACCTCCACCTTTACGTCCTGCCCCTCGTGGACCAGCGCCACGTCAGACTCAGGCACCGGAAAACGCAATCGCAGAATATCGGTCTGCGCCAGTTTGACCACGGGCAAGGCTTGAGTGCTGGAAGCAGTACCCGCCTGTATAAGCGCTCCCGTGTCCGCATAACGCCAAGTAATAACTCCGCTCAGCGGCGCCGTGATGTGGGCGTAGTCTGCCATCGCTCCGACACGCATTCGCGAAGCGGCTGAAACATCAGATTGTTGCCGCGCCGCAGAGAGGGCCGCCTTCGCGACATTGATCTGTGCCTCCGTGGCCTGGTCCCTCGCCAGAGCATCATCCAGTTCCTGATCCGCAATCATTCCTGGCTGGGCTTTCGAAGCTTGTTGCAGACGCACGTAAGCAGAATGCACGGCCGCGCGTTGCGATTCTGCGAACGCGACCTGTTCTTCGGCGCGCGTGATCTCGTCCTTGCTGTGCCGCACTTCCGCGTCAGAGCCTTTCAACTCCGCGTCCATCTCCGGAATCTCCAGCGTGGCCAACACCTGCCCTGCTCGAACGCGGTCTCCGATGTCAACATTGATGTGACGAATGTAGCCCGCCACCTTAGCGTGAACTTCTACTTCCTGGTAGGGCTGGAACATGCCAGCCACATGCAGCTCTTTGGTGACGGTGCCGCTCTCCACGCGCGCCACTCTCACTGAGGGCGCCTGTTGTGAGGCGTCCACGCTGGGCTCCTGCCGGCAACCGGAGACGGCAAGAAGAGATGCGGCAGACGCAGTAATTGCGATAAAGAGTCGATTTTTCATACAGTGATGGCCATCCTTTTTCGCTGGGAAATCCGAGAAAGATTGGGTGCGCATCGATGGACGACCAAGGAGCACCTCCGGCCTGGCTACTGCTACAAGCCGGAATCTAAAGATGGATTAAGCGCGTGACGGAGGGGGGCGAAACGAAAAGCGAGAGAAATGCGCCAGGTCGAGAGAGCGACCAAAGCGGGCGCGGGCAGCGCGAAATGACTTGTATATCGCTTGCTTCTGATCGCTGGCGTATCGGACCAACAGAAAGATCAGAAAGACAGACAGCACGGAACGGAGCCGCGGCTCAGATACCGGGGTAGAGTCTTGCAAAGCCACATGACTCTTGCCACCAAGCAGTTTCGCGGCCGGCATCGAAGTTGTTGTAGACGGCGCGTAGAGCGACAGCTTGTACTGCAGACCCCACGCGAACACCAGCGCGCAAAGCGTCACTATACCGATTTGGAAAGCCTTCTTCAGCAAGATCCATGCGACCGGATAAGATTCCGTGTCTACACAGAATTTTAGCAGGACTCGCCGACGAGCCCTGCGAAACGCGGTCGTGACCGCGGGTAAAACCTCTCCTAAGTGACCTTCAATTGCGCCGTGGCCGTGTGCGTGATCGTGGTTCCCGTGTTGCTCGTGCCTGTGACGGTGATCGTGTACGTTCCTGCCGTCGTTCCCAGATTGCCGTTGCTGCCGCATCCACTTAGTCCGCCTATTCCGGCGAACAGAGCGATCAGCAGAAATGCAGTCGACTGCCACTTTCTCCTGCGCAGCAGCAGGCAGCAGAACAAGCTCGCCATCACCAGCGTGGTCCGGGAAGCGCGATCCCGCGCGATCGTCGGATGCGCGGCACCCGTTATTACTGAGAGCGTTGTAAGTCCTGAGGTGTTCAGTGCCGCCGGACTAAACCCACACGTCGTTTGCGGAGCCCCGCCCACCGAGCATGTAAAGTTAACGACGCCATTAAATGAGTTAAGTGGGGTCAAGGTAACGGCGTACAGCGCGACCTCGCCCCGCAATATTTTGATACGTGGTGGCGTCACCGTCAGCGCGAAATCCGGCGGTATTACGGCCGCTTGCACGACCTGCGCCAACGCTGCCGAGGTGCTCTGCGCAAACAGCCCGCTGCCCTGATAGGCTGCTGTGATCGTGTGCGTTCCGACCGACAAGCCGCTGGTGCTGAAAGTTGCGACTCCCTGCGCGTTCAAAGACCCTGAGCCCAGGGCAGCGCCACCATCGAAGAAATTAACCCCGCCGGTGGGCACGCCGCTGGCGGCGGCCACGGTTGCGGTGAAAGTGACATTCTGACCAAACTGAGACGGATTCAGAGATGAAGTCAGCGTTGTCGTCGTCGGCGCGATCACGATTACCTGGATAATCGAAGCGCTGCTGCTGCCGAATTGCACATTGCCAGAATAGATGGCCGTAATGATGTGGCTTCCGACTGCAAGCGTAGTCGTTGTAAACGTGGCATTGCCTGAGGCGTCCAGCGTCACAGGGCCGCCCAGCGTTGCCGTGCCGTCGGCAAACGTCACAGTTCCGACCATAGGCGCGTTCTTGTAAGTTACGTTCGCGGTGAAAACGACCGGCTGACCAGCAGACGCAGGATTAGGGGTTCCCTGCAATATCGTCCCTGTCGAAAGGACCGTAACCACATGCGTGGCGGAGAAGGTGGCTGCGTTGAAGTTTGCATCACCGGAATACACGGCAGTAATCGTGTGACTGCCCACGGATGTAGTCGTGGGCCCAGGCACGCTCGCGGTTCCGTTGACCAGGTTCGGCGTTCCAAGGATAGCTCCATCGATAGAGAGTGCGACCGTGCCTGTCGGCGTGTTGCTGCCACCATTGAGGGCCGAGATCGTCGCTGAGATTGTGAACGGCATCTGGCGCAAGGAAGGCTCCGGTGACGCACTCACGATGCCTTTGACGGATCTTGGATCCTGATCAGGCGTGCCCTGAATCGCGAGAGCGAGTACTGTATACGCCGGCACAGCAATAGTTGCGGTATATGTCGTCTCGCCAGCAGGCACTAGCGTGAGCGCCTGCGGCGACTGGCTAATCGATTGCCCGTTCACAATCTGATAGAGCGTCCCACTCGGCGATGTATACCCCGTGTTTTGCGCTTCTATGCTGACCTGCGGGAAGCTTGTCGCCGTCGGATTCACGATGAAAATGGTGTCCTGCGTGGCGGTGTAAAATCCGCTGACCGCCAATCCTCCCGCGGCCGCAGGTGGACTAACTGCGGGAGAGAGGAACCCGCCGCTTCTCAACCCGAGGAAACTAGGAGAAGTCAGCAACTGATAGAGGTAGTACTGCGGATACGGTTGCGGAGCGCTGCCATACTGGCAGTCCATGGCGCTGTCAACAGTGCCGATTAAGCATAGGAAAGGAGCGGCGTTGGCTGCAAAGTACGTGAGTTTCGCGGGGACTTGCAGGGCGCCGAAGTACACAGTGTTCAGCAGATCTACCGCAGTCAGGCCGTTATAGAGTGGCGAAAACGTTGGATCATTCCTGCAGCAGTCTGCGACGCGTGCGTTGTTAGCGTTGAACTCGTCGAGATAGATAGGTGTGCGGGTGCCTGGCGGTTGCGGTTGATTGCCATTTGCTGCCAGGGCGTCGGCTCGAAGGAAGGTTCCTGACACTCCGGTGGATGCTTCCTGCATTCTCTGGTAAACCGACTCAGTGCCGTTGAATGTGTCCCATTTCGCCTCTTGGTTGCCGGCTCCAAAAAGATACTGGTGGTAGCTTATGAAATCGACGTATGGAGCCGTTCTGGAATCTGAGAGCAAGCCTGAGACAAAGGGATCAGAGAGCACGCCGGAGGTAAAGGTCACGCTAAACCCGGATACAGCAGGACCGCCGATTCGGATGGAAGAGTCCTGTGCCTTCATTAAAGGTGCTGCCGCGGCATAGATTGCCAGATAGTCGCTCACTTTACTGCCACACAGAGCGCCTGTGTTCGGCTCATTCCAAATCTCGTAATCCTGCACGAAGGGTTTGCCGGCGTCTTGAAACGTCGCGTCCATATGGGCGACATAGGATGCGGCGATCTGTCCCCATTGATTGACGTCGGTCGGAACAGAGTTGGTGCCGCACGGGCTCGGACTCGGCTGTAAGAAAGGCGGAGTGGCAGTCAATTGTAGAATCGGACGAAGCCCCGCCGCCTTCAAGGACGCAATCTGCGGATCAATCTTCGTCCAATCAGGAGTTTGAAGTCCTGTGGCATACACCACGGGAATCTTCGCAAGAGTACGCGTACCGGAGACTGCTCCTGCCACCAGGGGTATATCTGTGGCGCGAAGACTGTCAGCATGGTTCGCCCCAAACACATCTGGAAGGATGGGATAGACCGGATTGCTGCGCGCCGCGAAGTCCACGGTCACCTTTGAGTAAATAATCGCGCCCGCTCCGCTGGTCAGATTCAGTGAAGCGTCGGTAGCCGAGACTGTATGCCGCCCAGGCCGGCTCGGGGCGGTGTATACGCCGCTGCTCGTCACGGTTCCGACCGCAGCGTTGCCGCCGGGTATGCTATCGACCGAAAACGTCACATTGTTATCGGGAACGGTACATATCTGTGCCTGGAAAGTCTGGTCTGTTGACACCAGAATCGACGCAGCAGAAGGAAATATCCCAAGCGAAGGCCGGGTTGTGATCGTGATCCTCCCTGTAGACGACATAGTCGGATCGGCTTGGCTTATCGCCTTAATCGTGTGGGTACCTAGTTGGGTACCTAGTGTCGTCGGAGGTGTGTACAAGCCGCCGGTTGAGATAGTCCCCACATCGGCATTGCCATTCGGCACGTTGTCCACAAACCAGGTGACGGCAGTGTTGTTCCCCGCGTTCACTACCCCGGCCGTGAATTGCTGCGTCTGCGA
>DATMOZ010000047.1:0-4575 GCA_035567995.1 Acidobacteriaceae bacterium | reverse complement strand
AAAGCTAAATGAATTCATAGATGGGGCTCGAAATATCCTCGCAACTGAGTTCAAGGCGCTAACAGCGGATGCATTAAAAGACGTTTCCGCTCAACTCATTAAGGCCGCAGACGGCATTATTGAAAAGCACGAGGAGAAGGCGAGCGCCAACGTTAAGCTGCACCACCAACAAATCGAAACGATGCTCAAACCCGTCGAGGAAACGATCAAACGACTCGACAAGCAGGTAGAAGACAGCAGCCTTGCGAGGACAAGAGCGGAAGCTCTTCTCGACGACCAGGTCAAGCGGTTAGCCGGTGCCAGTGAGTCACTTACAAATGCTCTTCGCAAGCCTGTGATTCGTGCGGGTTGGAGCGAGATGACGCTGGAAAACGCGCTTGAAAATGCTGGCTTAGAAGGCGAAATTGATTTCACTCTCCAGCACTACACCGACGCGGAAAATGACCGAATACGGACCAATGCCATCATCAACCTGCCAAAAGGGCGAAAGCTGATCATCGACAGCAAGAATTTGATGGAGTCGTACATCGCGCTTGCGAACGCTGAAAATGAAGCTCAAAGGGCCGTTCTAGCGGAGAAGCATTCGAAAGCGCTCAAGGGCCATATCAAAGCTCTTTCCGCGAAGGAGTATTGGCGACGTTATGACGGGCTGGATTGTGTCATCCTCTTTATCCCGCATGACGGTATGTACCATGCTGCGATTCAAGACGAGAACGAACTAATCCGCGAAGCATATGAGAACCGGGTATTCATTTCGAATCCGATGAGCCTCATTCCGCTGCTGAAGGCTATTCGCTACGTCCTTGATCAGGAAAGGATCAACAAGAGCGCCGAGGAGATCAGCAACGTTGGTGCGGAGCTTTATGGAGAACTGGCACGGTTTGCCGAGAGCATGTCCGCGATCGGAGATCGGCTCAAATCGACCGTGAACGCCTACAACGATGCCATACCAAGTCTGGATCGTTTCATCGTTTCAAAATCCCGAAAGCTAAAGCAGCTCAGCGGCGGGAAAGGACCTGAAGCCGATCTTCCAGAAGCGATTGAACTCAAACCTAAACTGTTTTCTTCCCGGGAACTCAGATCTGAGGCGTCGCCCGGCTAGATTCAAGGCGTGGCGGTGGCACGCCCGAGTGAGTCAACACAGAGGCATCGGCCCCCGCGGGACGGCCTCTTCCCAACGTCCCTGTGCCTTCAAGATAAGTTCGCGCGCGGTGCCTCACCCGGTAGGTCGGCGAGTGGTTTGGCTGGGGCCGCTGACTTTCCTCGGACGTCAGCCTGCGTTCGGCGTCTTGTTTCGACAGGACTTGCGGCGAAGCAGGGTGTAGGGCAATAAGCAGATGATGGCGGCAGCGATGTAAAACGCGACCGCAGGCACGGTGATGACAGAAGCTTCATGGCGTTGGTCGAAGGCAAACGCGATGAGGGCAGCGCTGGTGCATAGAGCAATAACAATGATGATGGTTGAGTTGAGTTTTTTCTGCATGGTTCCTCCTGAAGAGACGGATCGCGCTGCCGATGTGGTCAGGCGTCAGTACTTCAGTCGCGCCAGCGACGCAAATCTTACAGGTCGGCTTGGATCGATCTCAGTTTGTCGCTGAGCTGCTGAACCTGGAGGCTTCTTGAGCGTGCCAGAATGGCACCGACCACCATCATGATGATCAAAGCTGCGATACCGGCACCCGTCTGCAACATGTGTAGGTGCGGGTGAGCAGCTTTTGCCAACGGCGATGCGCCGATGCCTGCAAGCCTTGTCACTAGAAAACCAGCCACTGCGCCAAGCGGCACGCCCGCGTAGAGGCATCGCGCGAGAAACAAATCGCTTTTTGCGCGCGCAATCATAAATTTCAACAGGCTGACCGTATCCGAAGTGAGCGTATCGGCGCGGTTGCATCGAGCGCGCCTGTGCCAGACCACGCCGATGACGAGACCGAGAGTCCAGATCACGCTGAGGATGCCATGCGACGCAATGCGTCCTGTTGCCTCCTCGAAGATAAGCAGGATGGCGATGCCACACAGTATTGCCAATAGGCTTCGGTTGAGCCGCTGATGCAGCCGGTTCAGGCGCTGCAAATCCTGCAGAAGGTGGTGTGTGTCGGGCTCTGGTGCGGTTTGCCAAAGCGCGATGAGCGGATCATTTGGGGGCAACGAAGTCATGAGGGATCTCCAAAGCTGAGCCTTATTGCGGATTTGGCGCGGTGGAGTCGCACAGAGGCGTTGCTTTCGCTGATGCCGAGTGCAAGGGCGATGTCCTTTACCGGCATGTCTTCGAGATAGAGACTTGCCACGGCCTTGAGGTTCTCAGGCAGGTTGCGCACTGCTTCGATAAGGCAGTCCAGTCGCATAGCGTGGGCGGTTGCTTCCTCAAGAGGCGGGGCCGGATCGGGCAGGGTGTCGCTGAGTGGCTGGGTTTGTCGTACGAGGGCGCGCCGGACGTGGGTGACGCATATATTCTGCGTGATGCGGGCAATGTAGCTTTTCAGGGTAGCGTGATTCTTCAAGCGCGGCAGAGCCTGCCAGACGGCGATCCAAACATCCTGCACCAGATCATCGACCCTGTCGGGATGGCGTTCATAAACGGTCGCGATGCGACGCACCATGGCGGCATGGTCTTTGAGTATCTCCTCCAGCTCGACCATGCCGTTTGTACCCCAGGTTTTCTTATCTTCTTACTTTGTTACTTTGACTGCAGAAGGCTGAAGCAGATCCAGATCGTTGGACGACGGGGTCATGCGCTCTAGTCTGCTAGGCAAGCGCCAGCGGTACGGCCTCTTCCCAGCGTCCCTGTGCCTTCAAGATAAGTTCTATTACCTCGCGCGCGGTGCCGTGCCCTGCGAGCCGGCGCGTGGTGAAGTGACAAATCGCTGCCAACTCTGGTGCGCCATCGGCTACGCAGACTGCCAGTCCGGCTCTCTTCGCCAGAGGAATGTCCGGCAGATCGTCGCCCATGTAGGCGACCTCTTCTTCGGTCACGCCTGCCTTTTGCACGCACTCCAAGAAAGCCTCGGTCTTCTTCGCCTGTCCGAGATATACAAAAGTGACTTTCAGTTCTTCAGCACGCTTGGCAACGGCCGGTGAAGATCGACCGGTGATGAAACCGGTCTGAATCCCCATGGTGTGGGCGAGCGACAGTCCCTGCCCATCCTGCGCGTTGAATACCTTCATTTCGGAGACAACCGGATCTCCGGAGCCATCAGCGACAGTCGTCGAGATCAGACAGACGCCACCATCGGTCAGCGTGCCATCCACGTCCATCAGGAATAGCTTGATTTTACGGGCACGGGCCAACACGTCGGGCGAAGCGAGGCAAGCAAGGGCGATGTCGGACATGGAGCGATTCTAAATGCAGGTGTTCGAGGCCAGAGAACGGGGGGCCTCAATGAATGGCGGCCTCCCGCGCAGGCGTGCGGTTGGTCCGGATGCGAATTTCAATCGAAATGGCAGGTTGGGGAATCTAATGCGCATGCCAGCACGAAGAAGCTTGATTGGTTTCATTGCAGTTGTTCAGGCCGTTCTTTTCCTGACCCATTTTCTGCTTTATGAGACATGGGCATTTTCGCCCGCAGGGAACGATACTCACGGGGCGCCGTGGATCAAACTGGTTCTCGGCTTTATGTCGGTGAGCTTTGTCGCCGCTTCGCTACTCGCTTTTCGTTATACAAATGCGGCTGTGCGCGTGTTTTACAGGGCTGCCGCGGTTTGGCTGGGCCTGTTGACCTTTCTTCTACTTGCGGCGGTTTCCTCGTGGATTATTTTCGGAGTTGCGCAGCTGGCCGGGCTGAACGTGAACTTCCATCGGACCGCGGAATCGCTGCTCGGTGCTGCAACGTTAGTCGGACTCTACGGGGTTTTCAACGCAGGCTGGACGCGAATCACGCGAACGACAGTGCGCTTGGCGAACTTACCGGAAGCGTGGCGCGGCCGAAGAGCGGCGTTGATCAGCGATGTACACCTGGGGCACGTGCGAAACGGCAGTTTCCTTCGGCGCATGGTGACGAAGATTTTGCGGGAAGAGCCGGACGCGATTTTTGTTGCTGGAGATTTGTATGACGGCACCGCCATCGACGCTGGACGAGCAGCGGAGCCATTGAACGAGCTAACGGCGCCACACGGCGTGTATTTTGTGGCGGGAAATCACGAGCAATTTGGTGACGACGGAAAATATCTGCGTGCCATTGAGGCGGCCGGGGTGCGCGTGCTGAGCAATGAGAAGGTAGAAGTGGACGGTTTGCAGATTATTGGCGTGCCTTACCGGAACGCGACGCGAGACCGGCAGTTTGCGTCGGTGCTGGACGGCATCCGCCTGGACCGCGAACGCGCGAGCATTCTATTGACACATGCACCCGATCATCCGGAAATCGCGGAGGCGGCGGGCGTTTCACTGCAGCTGTCTGGACATACTCATGTGGGGCAGTTCATACCCTGGAGCTGGATGGCGCGGCGGGTTTACCGGCAGTTTGTGTACGGGTTGAGCCGGATCGGGAAGATGCAGGTTTTCACTTCGAGCGGAGCAGGAACGTGGGGACCACCGCTGCGGCTGGGTTCGAATCCCGAGATTGTGATGCTTGAGTTCGAGTA
>DATMOZ010000046.1:0-7378 GCA_035567995.1 Acidobacteriaceae bacterium | reverse complement strand
GCTTGGCCGCGAGGGCGTTGATTACCTCTTCGCGCCGGCCACAGAGGAAATGTATCCAGAGGGCGCTGAAGCCACGGTCGATGTCGGGGCGATTGCGGATCGGCTCGATGGCGCATCGCGGCCAGGGCATTTTCGCGGAGTCGCAACCGTCGTCGCCAAGTTGTTCCACATCGTCACGCCGCATGTTGCGTATTTCGGACAGAAAGATGCCGCGCAAGTGGCTGTTTTGCGCAAGATGACGCGCGATCTAAATTTCCCGCTGCGCATCGAAGTCTGCGACACGGTGCGCGAGGCCGACGGGCTGGCGATGAGTTCGCGCAATCGCTACCTTTCCAACGAGGAACGCCAGCAGGCACTAGTGCTGGCGCGTTCACTGAATCTCGCGAAGAGACTCGCGGATGCAGGTGAGACCAGCAGCGACGCAATCGCCAGGTCGCTGAAAGACACATTCGCTGCGGAACCGGCTGCACGTCTCGACTACGTCGCTGTCGTGGACGCAGACACTCTGTTGCCGGTGGAGAATGTGGCGCCGGAGAAACGCACGCTGGTGGCTGTTGCTGCATGGATTGGAACCACGCGGTTGATCGACAACATTATTCTTTAGCGCGAAACGCAGGCTCTCCCGTGCAGGAGGAAACGCAGTGGCCGGTCGGCAGCTTTGGTGATGCCGATACGTGGCGTCACAACTATTTCACCGGCTTCGCAGCCGTCGTCGGCGATGCGCAGAGCCGCACGCCGGGCGGTCATATCGCACCCGTTCTCTGCGCGAGTGATGCTGAGCGCGCTGCATAGCTTACCGGGGCCGCCGGTGAGCGAACGAGCGCTCGCGCCACTCTTCAATCCGCGATTGCGCAACATCATCTCTTGGCCCGCGAGCGGCTCCAGGGCACGGATTAACACGCAGCCGGCTCGTCCTGCGGGCTCGCACGAAACATTCAAACAGTAGTGGACTCCATAGATGAAATACACATACGCGTGGCCGGGCGGCCCGAACAATACAGAGTTTCGTGCCGTGCGTCCGGCGGCCGAATGGGCCGCGGGATCGTCCACCCCGAAGTACGCCTCCGTCTCGACAATGCGTCCGGCAAGAATTTTTCCTTCGATCTCCCGGATGAGAACTTTGCCCAGCAACCTGCGTGCAACTTCATCTGGCGGCGCGTGGTACCACCTCCGCGGTAACGTTGTAAGATTGTTGAATCTTCGTACGTTAAAGTGCGTCAAAGGGAGTGCAACCTCGCAGCTTTGGGGTTCATCCCCACAATATCTGAGTGCGGCGCGGTTCAACGCGATAGCACCTCTTGAGGAGAACAAATCCAATGCAATTCAAACGCAGTGCGAAACTTCTTGGCGCCTTTTTTGCCGCGCTCACACTTTCAGTCGCTGCGGCGCCGGCGCAGGACAATGCTCCGGTTACCACGCAAGATAATGCACCTGTGACAACGCAGGAGAGCGCCCCTGTCAAAGCCAGCCGCAGCGAAACCATGGCGAGCACGCGAACCAATCTGCCCGCCGGGACCAAGGTCATCGTCAGGCTGAATTCACCGCTCGACTCCGGCACCGCGACACAAGGCCAGACGTGGAGCGGGACAACGGCCAGCGACATTTTGATCGATAACAAGGTTGCGGTGCCCGCCGGTTCGCCGGTCAACGGAACCGTTACCGACGCGAAGTCCTCTGGCCGTTTGCACGGCAACGGTCTACTCAGTCTGCAGGTCAGCTCAGTCAACGGGATTCCGATAGCGACTGACACGTTGACGCGCGACGGGGCAGGTCACACGAAGAGCAACGTTGCCAAGATCGGCGGCGGTGCCGCGGCAGGCGCGATTCTCGGCGGATTGTTTGGCGGCGGCAAAGGCGCAGCCATCGGCACGGTGGTGGGCGCCGGCGCAGGAACGGCAGGGGCCGCTGCGACAGGCAAGCGCGAAGCCAACATTCCCGCGGAAACGGCGCTGACCTTCACGGTTCAATAACACGCGGTATCGTGCGCGAGAATTTGAGGGCGGCCGGAATCCCGGCCGCCCTCCTCTCTTTTGAGAGGAGTTGCAGCCCGCTATTTAGCGGCTTTGATCGCGGTCAAGACTTCCTCCGCGTGCCCTTCCGGCTTTACTTTCGGGAAAACTTTTGCGATCTTCTGGTCGGGACCGATCAGAAACGTCGTGCGCTCGATGCCCATCACCTTTTTGCCGTACATGTTCTTTTCCTTCAACACGCCAAACTGATTACAGACGAGTTCGTCTATATCTGCGAGCAGCGTGTACGGCAGGTCATACTTTTCTTTGAACTTTTTCTGCGCCTTGGGTGTGTCGCGAGAGATGCCAAGAACGACGGCACCGGCTTTTTGCAGCTTCGCAAACTGGTCGCGAAACCCACAGGCCTCGATGGTGCAGCCGGGAGTGTCGGCCTTTGGGTAAAAGAACAGCACAACAGGTTTACCGGCAAAACCAGAGAGCTTTACTGAGTTGCCGTCTTCATTCTGGAGAGTAAAATCAGCTACCTTGTCATGTTCCTGCATCGCATCCCATCCCTTCAAAAATCTGTCGCTGCACAATCGCGGCGTGCCGTTCGATTGTTTCGTATCAGTATGGCATTTGGGTTTTGCGCGATAGCTTTTGCTGGTTCCGCCGTAGCACAGTACCCCGGACAGATCACGACTGCGAAGCATTCCGACAATCCACGCGCCATTGCGGTGCTCGAATTTACAGGGGATCCGGCGCATCCGACGGCGAGCCGACTGATTCCCGTCTCATACTTTTACGCTGGCGGATATCAGGATGCGGGAATCTACATGGCACAGCCGGCGCCAGTCGCATTGCTGACAGGGACGGAATATGAGCTGCAGCGCGCGGGACGGCCTACGGGGCTTTACGACGTCGAAACCGCCGGGCGAATTGCGGAGACCTGGATCGGATTTGGAGATTTCAAGGCACTTCGGGGAGAGGGAGCTAAACGCACCGGCGCACCAATCGACGATGACGAAGGGCGCCCGCATTTGAAGAGGCCTGCTTCCGCTGCGTCCGAGACCGCTGCTCCAGACAAATCAAAGCCTGCGTCGTCGGATGAAAAGTCTGCGTCCTCTGATGAGACGGCCACCGCCACGAACGCTTCGCCGCTGGACGACTCTAATCGGCCGACGTTGAAGCGAAGAGCGACTCCGATCGGCCAGCAGCAGAACGTCAGTGACGAACCCGCTGGGGCGTCGACGCTGGATGATCCGGATCGCCCACGTATTCAGCACAGTCAAACGGCGAAAAATCTTCCGGGCACAACGCATCTCATCGGCAACCCGGCGAACATGCAGCAGATGGTCGCGGTGTCTGATGCAACGACGCGCGAGCCGCATCCTTTTGCGTACACATGGAATAGTCCGGAGGACCAGGCTCAGGCCGAACAGAAATTGACCGCTGCGGTTCAGGCTGCGCTGAGATCACCTGCTACGCCTGCTACATCTGCTGCGCCGGCGCAAGCAACGCCGAGTCTTCGCAGAACTGCCCCCGGAATGCGCGTCGCCAAACCAGTCGCTAAACCAACAAAGGGTCCAACGCTTACCGATGTGCACATCACGTCGTATGCGCTGACCTACGAAAACACGCCTTCGATGGTCCTGACTGCGCAGACGACCGGCGACAGCCCCCTCTCGGTCACCGCGATCGCTGAGGTTGATATCTATAACGAGCCGCGAATCCTGCTGACCTCGGTCAGTGATGCAGCACATCGGACCGACCAGCCGGAGATGCACCTGATTGACGCCGTCGACGCGGACGCAACGAACCGCGCCTCGCTATTGTTTGAACTGCGAGGAACGACGGACCGACAATTTGCGCTTTACCGAATTACCAGAGGAGCCGCCGTCCGGACATTTGTAACCAGTCCGGTGCCATATGCGCCGCCGATTCCCGCGCCATCAGACTAAGCTGCAGCCTGATCAGAATTTTTCAGTTCGTAGATACTCTCGAAACTTCGGGCCAAGATCGTCGCGTTTCAACGCAAACTCTACCGTGGCCTTTAGAAAGCCAAGCTTGTCGCCTGCATCGTGCCGCTTGCCTTCGAAGTTGTAGCCGTAGACCTTCTCGTACTGCATCAGTGCTTTGATTCCGTCAGTCAATTGCAGTTCGCCGCCCGCTCCCGGCGTGATCTTTTCCAGCATTTCGAAAACGCGCGGCGACAAAACATATCTTCCGATGATTGCGTGATTTGACGGGGCCTCTTCAAATTTGGGCTTCTCCACCATGCCGCGCACTTCCATCAGACGTGGCTTGTCCGGTACCGGCACGCAGTCGAGCACACCGTAGGCTGAGATTGCCGGGCCCTCGATCACTTCGGTACCCAGCACCGAGCCCTGCATATCATTGAACGCATCGATCAGCTGCTTCGTGCATGGGACAGTGCAGTCGAGCACGTCGTCGGGAAGGATCACGGCGAAGGGCTCGTCGCCTACGAGATCTTTCGCCTGCAGCACGGCGTGGCCGAGACCGAGCGCTTCTTTCTGTCTCACATATGAGATGTCGGCCATCCGCGCTACCCGTTTCGCCAGGGCGAGCAGGTCAGTTCTACCGCGCTTTTGCAGCAATAGCTCGAGCTCGACGCTGATGTCAAAGTGATCTTCTATGACGGCCTTGCCGCGGGCCGTCACGATGATGATGTGATCGCAGCCTGCCTCCAGAGCCTCTTCGACGCCGTACTGAATGATTGGCTTGTCGACCAGCGGCAGCATTTCTTTGGGACTTGCCTTTGTCGCCGGCAGAAACCGCGTGCCCAAACCTGCTGCCGGAAATACTGCCTTGCGTACCCGCTGCGCCATTCCTTAGACCCCCACTCCTTTGAACCTTCTGCCGCACAACAGGTTACCCGGTCACTTCATAATCGTGCATAACCAATCAAGTACGCATATTCTTTCGCACGTCTCCAGATGGAATTACGTTACCGCAACGGAAACCTGATCGAGCAGCGCATGCACAGCAGCGAGAATTTCGCGGGGCCTTGTCGCCGTCAACGGAAATTTCAGAATGCCCTCGGGAGTGAATTGCGCACCCTTTTTCGCATTGCGCGCGACGATCTGCATCAACGCTGCCGGATCGATGCTGGGGTTTTCAGTCAACCGCATCTGCAGGAAGTCGCGCTTGCGATCCACCTGCACGATGCCAAGACGCTGGCACTCCAGCCGTAACATCGCGGCATCGATCAGGCTCTCCACCGGCTCTGTCAGTGGGCCGTAGCGATCGATCAGTTCCGCGCGAATCTCGGCAACCGCCGCTTCTGTCTCGGCGCCCGCGATGCGCTTATACATGCGCAGCCGCTGGTTCTCTTCGGGAATGTACTCGTTTGGAATGCGCAGGCCGATGGCGAGATTCAATTGTGTGCGCATGTGCTCCGGACGGTCTTCGCCCTTCATTTCGCGCACTGCCTGTTCGAGCATCCCTGTGTACATTTCAAAGCCGACAGACTCGATATGGCCGCTCTGCTCGCCGCCGAGCATGTTCCCCGCCCCGCGAAGTTCAAGGTCGAGCGCGGCGATTTTAAAGCCGGCGCCGAGGTCGGAGAATTCTTTCAGCGCTGCCAGCCTGCGACGCGCGATCTCTGTCAACTCGCGCTCCGGCGGGATCAGCAGGTATGCATAGGCACGACGATTCGATCGCCCAACCCGTCCGCGGAGTTGATAGAGCTCGCTCAACCCATGTCTGTCTGCGCGATTGATGAGAATCGTATTCGCCAGCGGAATGTCCAGGCCGTTCTCGATGATGGTTGTCGCGACCAGCACGTCGTATTCGTGCCGCATAAAGGCGAGCATCACTTTTTCAAGCTGAGCCTCTCCCATTTGTCCGTGCCCGACCAGAACGCGAGCCTGCGGCACGAGTTCGCGGATCTTTTCGCTGAGTTCGTAGATCGTTTCGACGCGGTTGTGAACAAAGTAGGTCTGGCCGCCGCGTTCGAGTTCGAGTTCGATTGCAGTGCGGATCAGCTTCTCGTCGAACTTCGCGACGACGGTCTGGATGGCCATGCGATCTTTCGGCGGGGTCTCGATAACGCTCATGTCGCGCATGCCCGACAGGCCCATGTGCAAGGTGCGCGGAATCGGCGTCGCCGACATCGTAAGTACGTCGACCTCTTTCCGCATCTGTTTCAGCCGCTCTTTGTGCCGCACGCCAAAGCGCTGTTCTTCATCCACCACGAGCAGGCCGAGGTCCTGGAAGTTCAGGTCCTTGGATAAGAGCCGGTGCGTGCCGATCAGAATGTCGACCTTGCCCTGTTCGACTTTTTCGAGGATGGTCTTCTGCTCTTTCGCGGTGCGAAAACGCGACAACATTTCGATCAAGACGGGAAACTTCTCGAAGCGGCGTTTGAATGTTTCGTAGTGCTGGAAGCTCAAAACAGTCGTGGGCGTAAGGACCGCGACCTGCTTGCCGTCCTGTACCGCTTTGAAGGCAGCGCGCATCGCGACTTCTGTCTTGCCATAGCCGACGTCGCCGCAGAGGAGGCGGTCCATCGGCGTTGTCGCCTCCATATCACGCTTGATGTCTTCGATCGACGTGAGCTGATCCTCTGTCTCGTTAAAGTCGAACGCGTCTTCAAACTCCCGCTGGAATTGCCCATCGGGCGCGAACGCATGCCCCAGCGCCGCTTTGCGCGCGGCGTACAGCTTCAGAAGCTCGTCGGCCATATCCTGCATGGCCTTTTTCACGCGCGCCTTTGTCTTCGCCCACTGCTGCGTGCCGAGACGGCTCAGTACGGGCTGCGGGCCAGAATCTGTGGAACGATATTTCTGGATGAGATCGAGGCGAGTCAGAGGCACGTACATCTTTGCCTGCTCGGCAAACTCAAGCGTCATGAACTCTATAGCGACGCCATCCTGTTCGATGGTTTTCAGCCCCTGGTAGCGCGCGATGCCATGTTCAACGTGAACGACGTAATCGCCCAGTGCGAGGTCGCGAAAGTCAGAGAGAAAGGCCGAAGTCTTCGACTTCTTGCCGCCTGCTGGACGGTACGCAACGGCAGTGTCTACGTCGTCGTAGAGATCATTCGCGCCGAAGATGACCAGATTTGAGTCTTCAAAAGAAACACCGTTGGCGATTGCCGCACGCACGATGATGGGCACTCGCAGATCGCCGGCCAGATAACTCGACTCGTCATACACGGTTGCGGAGCCTGTGTGCTGATGCCGGCTGCCGATGCGATATGGCACGGCGTATTCCTTAAGCACATCGGCCATGCGCTCGACATCGCCCTGCGAAGCGGCGGTCAGCAGGATGCGCTTGCCTGCATTGGATAGCGCTTTCAGGTCCTCGATCAGGGCGGGCATCGAACCGTGAAAACGCATGGTCGGCCGCGTGTGCAGCGCGATTTCTCCGGCGGTCATATCGACATCCAGAATGTCGACTGCACC
>DATMOZ010000045.1:0-2423 GCA_035567995.1 Acidobacteriaceae bacterium | reverse complement strand
GCCGCAGCCGAAGATCTCGCGTCATCTGGCGTATCTGCGCAGGGCGGGAATCGTAACGGCACGTCGCGAAGGCAAGTGGATGCACTACCGCATCGCGGTTCCGCCGCACCCTGGCGCGGCGCGCGTGCTGCGCGAGACACTGCACTGGTTGCAGGAAGAGAAAGCGATGCAGGCAGATCGCGCCCGGCTGAATAAGGCATGCTGTTCGCCGCAGAAGTTCGTTGCTTTGCTTGGAGCTCCTCTGCCCGCAACCGCCGCTCCACTGTCGATGGCACGATGACCACGCCACAGCCATCGCTCGCAAAACGCCTCGCGGCCGAGTGCGTGGGCACCGCGTTTCTGCTCGCTGCCGTGGTTGGTTCGGGCATCATGGCGGAGCGTCTTGCCGGGGGCAATGTCGCACTCGCTCTGCTGGCAAACACCTTGGCGACTGGAGGAGCGCTCGTCGCGCTGATCCTCGCGTTCGGAGCGGTTTCAGGCGCGCACTTCAATCCTGCTGTGTCGCTCGCCGATGCTCTGCAAGACGGACTCAGGTGGAGCGAAGCCGCGGCATATATCGCGGCGCAGATTGCAGGAGCGTACGCCGGAGTCGCGCTGGCACACCTCATGTTCCAGCTTCCGCTGTACAGCGCGTCCCGCCATGTTCGCAGCGGGCCTGCTCAGTGGCTCAGTGAATTCATCGCGACGTTCGGTTTGATGGCGGTCATCTGGGGATGCTCCCGTGCGCGCGTCGCCGCGGTTCCGTTCGCAGTCGCCGCGTATATCGTGGCCGCGTATTGGTTTACCGCGTCGACATCGTTCGCGAACCCGGCCGTAACACTGGCACGCGCCGCGAGCGACACGTTCGCCGGAATTCGCCCGGTCGACGCACCCGCGTTCATCGTCGCGCAACTGGCTGGTGCCGCGGCGGCGACACTTCTCTTTCGCTGGCTGCTTCCCTTGTCACGGCCTGGTGCTGAGCAGGTGCTGGTTCCTCACTCCGGTGGTCAGAACCCGGCTTAGATTGGGATTGCCTGCGTCCAGCAACATTCTCGCGGCCTGTCCGGTTTCGCACACTTGGTCCGGCGAATGGACAGGCTTTCGCACTTTAATCGACCCGCTGGGGTGATCATCCGTTGTCTACAAACGGCTTGCACAGCCGAGTGGGTTGGCAGGCTAAGTGCTTTGTTATCGGCGGGGACCTACTCATGAACCTGCTGACGCAAGACCTTCACTACGCGATCCGCCGACTGCGCAAATCTTCCGGCTTCACGATCACTGCCGTACTTACGCTGGCGCCGGGCGCGAGCCGCCGGCAGGTGACGTCGTTGTTCCTCTTGCTCGCCGGCAAGTGGGCTGCTGTTGGCGGGGTCTGCGGACTCGGTCTGTCGGTCGCGCTGGGCAATGTGCTGCGCGCACAACTGTACGGAGTGCAACCGGGCAGCGCGACGATCTACCTGTTCGCGACAATGGTTCTGCTGGTGCCGGTGCTGTTCGCCAGCTACTGGCCGGCGCGCAGGGCGGCACGGGTTGAGCCGGTGCAGGCGCTGCGCTCTGAGTAGCGCGCCCGAGCCAAAATCGTCAGCGACGGAGCCGCCAACGGAACCCGGCGGCCATATGCCGCGTAGTAAACGGACATGGGCGTTGGTTCCATGGCGATTCCTTCAACGGGCTTCAGCGCGGCGGGCAGGACACCGCGCGCAACGAGGAGTGCCATAATGCCGTCCAGTTCGGGAACACCCATCGGGCCCCGTGACTCGCGAAACCAAAAGAGTAAACTCCTTCCGAACCATCCGACTCAGGAGCAAAAGCCGACGAAAGTGGCCCACGCCAACCCACAAAGTGCTGCCGAACAGGAAGCGCAAGCGCTGCTGGTGCGCCGCTGCATCGCCGGGGATTCCGACGCCTGGGCGGCACTGGTGCGGCTTCAGCACCGGCGCGTCTATGGGCTCTGCTATCGCTTCACCGGTTCGCCGACAGACGCGGAAGACCTGACACAGGAAGTCTTTTTGAAGCTTTATCGCAACCTGTCGAGTTTTGATCTGGAGAAGGGCAGCTTTCAGACCTGGATGACCACGTTGACGCGCAACCTGCTGGTCGATCATTTTCGCCGCAGCCGTCAGGAACGCGTCACCAGCTCGCTCGATCACGGCTGGGAAACTTCGGGGAGCGATGACGCGATGCCTCCGCCGATTGAGCGCCTGGAAGACGGCGCGCCTTCGGCCCATCAAAAGGCGTTCAATCGCGAGCTCTACGGGTTGATTCAGCAGGCATTGAAGCAGCTTTCTCCGGAACTGCGTGAAGCGGTCATTCTGCGGGACTTAGAGGATTTGGACTATAAAGAAATTGCGCAGGTGTTGCGCATTCCTGAGGGCACGGTGAAATCGCGGATCAGCCGCGGTCGCATGGAACTGGCGCGGTTGCTTGAACGTAATAAAGGACAG
>DATMOZ010000044.1:0-3807 GCA_035567995.1 Acidobacteriaceae bacterium | reverse complement strand
GCTTGCTGTCCCGGCAGGGCATGCCGCCGCAGGCAAGCTACCTGTTCAAGCATGCCCTGGTGCAGGATGCAGCCTATGGCACTCTGCTGCGCGAGCCGAGACGCGCGCTTCACGCCCGGATCGCCGAAGCCATCGAAGGCCAATTCGCCGAGACTGCCGAGAGCAGGCCGGAGATCCTCGCGAATCACTGCACCGAGGCCGGGCTGATTGAGAAGGCCGCCACCCTGTGGGGCAACGCAGGATTGCGCTCACTGGACCGCTCGGCCTTGGTCGAGGCCATTGAGCAGCTAAAACGTGCGCTTGATCAGATTGCGACTTTGCCCGGCACCCCGTCGCTGCGTCGCGAGCAGATCAAGCTTCAGGTCGCGCTCATCACCCCACTCATCCATATCAAAGGCTACGCCGCCGCCGAAACCAAGGCGGCCGTGGAGCAGGCACGCTCGCTGATCGAGCAAGCGGAAGCGCTGGCAGAGCCTCCCGAAGACTCGATGCTGTTGTTCACGGTCCTTTTGGCCTTCTGGACAGCGAACTTTACGGCCTTCAATGGCGATGTTATTCGCGACCTCGCGGCGCAGTTCCTGGCGCTGGTGAAGAAACAAGGGGCAACATTCCCGCTCTTGAGGGGGCATATCTTGATGGGACAATCCCTAATGTGTACCGGGGAAATCGCGAAAGGCCGGGCCCACTTTGATCAGGCAATCGCGCTTTACGATCCTACCGTGCATCGTCCACTGGCGGCGCGATTTGGCCAAGCCTCCGGGGTGGCCATGTTAGTTCATCGGGCGTTCGCCCAGTGGTTGCTTGGCTATCCCGACGCCGCGCTCAGAGACGCGGATGACTCGCTTAAGAAGGCGCGAGAGATCGGCCAAGCCGCTACGCTGATGCACACGTTAGGCCATCGCGCTGCGATATTTACGCTCTTCGGCAATTACGCCGTGGCAGTCGCGGATACCCGAGAGCTTCTCGTTGTGGCCGAAGAAAAGGGTTCCCCGTTCTGGAAGACGAGCGGAACGATGAATCACGGTAGCGTGCTAGCCCTGACTGGCAGGCCTTTGGACGCGAGCGAGATGCTAATCTCCGGGATTTCGGCCTGGCGAACAATGGGAGCATCGGTTTTTTTGCCGATGTACTTGCCGCATTTGGCCCGCGCTCATGCCGAGCTTGGCCAATTCGAGGAGGCTTGGCGCTGCATCGGCGAGGCGATGACAACGACGGAAACAACAAAGGAAACATGGTTCGAGGCCGAAGTTCATCGCGTGGCCGGCGAAATTGCATTGAAGTCCCCGGAGCCGGATGTGGCGAAAGCGCAAGCCTGTTTCGAGCGCGCGCTATCGATAGCGCGGGCGCAGCAGGCAAAATCCTGGGAGCTGCGCGCGGCGATGAGCATGGCGCGGCTGTGGCACGAGCAGGGCAAACGGCAACAGGCAGGCGACCTCCTCGTGCCGATCTACGGCTGGTTCACCGAAGGGTTCGACACGCTCGATCTGAGAGAGGCGAGGGCGCTGCTCGACGAGCTATCGTGATGAGGCCAGTGCAGCGCGTACTGACGGAGCAGTAGCACCCTTTCGACGTCGGCGTTGCTGAAGCAGCGTATGCCTGTCAGTGAGACAGAGACGGCCGCCCGGTGAGCTAGGGCCGAAAGAGGTCTCCGCGCGCCGATCGAACTGCTGGCTGTAGATGCGGGTCTCGGCAGGCGGTGCTGGACATGGTGGCTCCTATGTCTGGTCGTTGAGGGTGGCGAGTTGCGCGCCACGGAACAAGGCACGGCGCACTGTTCGCGGCGCGTTGTTGTTGGCGTCGACGGCTTCGTCGGCGGTGCGGAACGCCCAGTCGGGGTACTTGCTGATCAGGATGCGGTCGGCTCTTACCAGCCAGATTGGCCGACGAGCTTGGCGTTGGTGGCGGAAGGGGGTGTGGTCATTGTTCGCTCCCTTGGAACGAGGCGCGTGGAACTCGTGAGCCGAAAGCTTTCGCCGGGCTGAAACGAGGCGGTGTCGGTCGCAAAGCCTGCCGCCTCCGCCTCCTCGAACGTGCACGGGAACAGCCGTTCGATGGCGTCGTGTGTTTGGCGGAACCAGCCACCGTTCGCTATGTGCTGGCGCAGCGCGTGTTCGCTGCGCACGAAGGCTTCGACGTTGTGCGGTTCGCCGGGCTGTGCGCGGCGCAAGACGAAATCATCGCGGTCGAGCGCGAAGCCGACGAAGAGAAGCGGGGTTGCGGTTGGCAGGTTGCGTGTGGTCATCGTGGTCTCCTATGTGCGGTAAAAGGTCAACCTGTGACAGCGATCGCGTGATTACGACGCGTCGTCTGTCTGGATGCCGTAAGCGGCGATCAGCGGCTGCCCTTGTACGACGCCATGGTAGAGCAGGCGTTGCGCGAGGCCAAGCTGACAGAAACCCTGCCACAGCTGCAACAGGCGCTACAACAATCGGGTGCTCTGCTGCCACAAGACGTCGAGCGCGCGTTGCGTGCGCAATACGGGGCGGATGTAGGAGGGAAGTTATGGACACTAAGTTGCTTGAGGAATGGTGGCCTATTCGTTGGTACGTCTCGTTTGAAGACTACGCTCAAAAGCCTGAATCTTTTCGAACGTTAGGGAGTCTTCACGAAGAGATAACCACTTCTCGTGAGCAGCTTCGAAGTGACGGGATGCCAGCGGGATTCCTAGGGCGACTTTTTCAAATGAGGGCATCTCCTCTGCGGTTCGCTTCGCGACTTCTTCGCGTGTCTCGGCGTCGGCTACAGCATCGCTGAGAATGTAATCCAGTGCTGCGATGACGCAGATGAGCGCACCTAGATTGAAGGGCCACGAGCTTCTGAGCAAGAGATCACTGATGTCAGACTCAAAATCCTGTTTGCGTTTCGGCATCGATCGCGCAGCATAAATCCAGACGAATGAAAGAACATTCTTCTTGATCGTCGCAGGGAGCGAAGCGATAAAGTTACAGACGATCTGTGCAGGATTTTGTTGATCAGTCATTGTGCTTAAAACTGTTTCGGAAGTCCGGCCTGCTTCTTCTCAAAATCAGTTGGCTTCATTTTAGCCAACTTCTGCCAGCGCGAGGATTGAGAATTTTGTGATGCCGAGATCCGTGAGCCTTGGAACAGAAGTAGCAGGCCGCGACTTCTGTTCTCCACGGTGTGCTCCGGTGCCACCCTTCTTTGCTCGTTCTCCGCTTTCTGCCATCTCAGCTAGTGTGGTGGTTCAGAAGTTCTCTTCATTTTCGCCGCGACTCCGTCAAGAGAACTTCTGAACCGAAACCACACTGAACGACCCGATCGAACGGACGCACCGCCTGACAAGGAGCCGACCCACCCCCCTGGGGGTATGATCCCCCCGACGGGGGTGCTTGGCTTGGGCCGTGGGGGCCCCACTCGGGCCGTGACAAATTTTGCCCTCTTACCCCCGTCGACCGGAGTTAATGCCACCGCGCTAGGCAGGGATGCCGCGGCGGGAGATCGTTGAGCGCGGTCTGCTTGAGGGTCTATTTCGATGTACAGCGTCGCGGGCGCTGCAGCGGCAGCACCTTTCCTTCTGGATCAGGTACGGCCGGACTCGGGCTCGTAGCGCCCCAGCCCCATGGGTCCAGGTCTTCCATGATCGGGCCTCGTCTGCAGGCGGTCCGTCTCCCGGCGCGGCGACCTGCCGGCATCTTCATCGCGCCGTTCGAACAAGGCGGGATCGGGCCTAACTGGTGAGCAAGCGGCGGGATCGGCCCTATCACGCGGGTCGGTCGAAGCACTGGATTAAGGTGAAAAACCGCAAGCATCCGGCGATGGATCGGCCGATGGAGCACAGGCGGCCTG
>DATMOZ010000043.1:0-20605 GCA_035567995.1 Acidobacteriaceae bacterium | reverse complement strand
AGGCCCTTGAGGTCGAGGGCGATGACGAGGGCTTCGCCTTCGAGATTGTCGAAGTAGATGTTGGTGGTGTTGGGGACGCGGGCCACGCTTCCGCTGTTCACGCCGGAGTCTTCGACTTGTGCGAGGATGCCTTGTTCGAAGCGGTTGCGTAATGCGGTGATTTTCTCGACGGTTCCGTCGGTGAGAGCGTTGCGGGCGATTTCGGCGGCTTTGCCTAATCCGACGATGCCGGGAAGGTTTTCTGTTCCGGCGCGGCGCTGGCGTTCATGGGTCCCGCCGAAGAGAAGCGGCTCGATCTGGAGGCCGCGGCGCACGTAGAGGACTCCGATGCCGAGCGGCGCATATATCTTGTGGCCGGTGAGCGTGAGCAGGTGGCAGCCGAGCGATCGCACATCGAGAGAAAGTTTTGAGGCGGCCTGGACGGCGTCAGTGTGCAGCAGGATTTCGCGCTCGCGGCCGACATTTGCTTCGGAGACGATGCGGCTGATTTCTGCGACAGGCTGGATGACTCCGGTCTCGTTGTTGGCGAGCATGATGCTGACCAGGCGCGTCTGCGGACGCAGGGCGGCGCGGACATCTTCTGCGCAGACAGCGCCGGTTCCGGAGACGGGCAGGAATGTGACACTGACTCCACGCTCGGCGAGGCGTTCTGCAGCGTGCAGCACTGCGTGGTGCTCGATGCTCGAAGTGATGAGGTGATCGCCGGGGCTGAGCGTTCCGAAGAGCGCCATATTGTCGGACTCAGTGCCACCGGAAGTGAAGACGATTTCGGACGGACGGCAATGGAGCAGTGCAGCGACGGAGTCGCGTGCGCGCTCGACGGCGGCGCGCGCCTGCTGGCCGGGGCCGTGAATCGAAGATGCATTGCCGAATCGCTCGATGAAGAATGGGCGCATGGTTTCGAGCACCTCCGGCAGGAGAGGCGTGGTTGCGTTTGCGTCCATGTAGACACGGCGCATTGTTCTTCTATTTTAGATGGGGGAAGGCAAGCGCGCGGTGCTTCCGCCTCGCTACGCTCGGCGTCAGGATGACCGCTCGCTATAGTAGAGTGACAGCGTCGAGCCACACCTAGGAAATTTCACAGATTTGATTGAAAAGGACCGCGGGTGAACCTTACCAACCTGACCACAATCGACTGGCTGATCATGCTGGTCTATTTCGCGTTTGTGCTGGGCATCGGTTTTGCGTTGAAGCGGTACATGCGCACCAGCCAGGATTTTTTTCTGGCGGGGCGTGCGCTGCCGGCGTGGATCTGCGGTCTTGCTTTCATTTCTGCGAATCTGGGTGCGCAGGAAGTGATCGGGATGGGCGCCTCAGGCGCCAAGTACGGCATCGCAACGAGTCATTTCTACTGGATTGGCGCGATTCCGGCGATGGTGTTCGTGGGCCTCTTCATGATGCCGTTTTATTACGGCTCAAAGGCTCGGTCGGTGCCGGAGTATCTGCGGCTGCGTTTTGATGAGAAGACGCGCGGTCTGAATGCTGTCAGTTTCGCGATCATGACGGTGTTTTCGTCGGGCATCTCGATGTATGCGATGGCGCTGCTGATCCAGAACCTGCATATCTTCGACTCGTTCATTCTGGCGATGCACCTGCCGCTGAGTTATGTGTTCCATTTCTCAATCGTGCTGAGTGCGTTGATCGTGCTGGGGTACATCTTCCTCGGCGGTTTGACGTCTGCGATCTACAACGAAGTGCTGCAGTTCTTTCTGATTGTCGCGGGCTTTGCGCCGCTGGTTTTTATCGGGTTGCGCAATGTGGGCGGCTGGCAGGGAATACAGCAGAGGCTGGGGCCGGCCTTCACACATTCGTGGCGAGGCATGACGCACGCGAACACGAATCCGCTTGGCGTGGAGGTGTTCGGCCTGGTGATGGGATTGGGCTTCGTGCTGAGCTTCGGCTACTGGTGCACCGACTTCCTGGTGATTCAGCGTGCGATGGCGGCTGACAGTGAAGAGAGCGCGCGCAAGGTTCCGCTGATTGCGGCGATCCCGAAGATGTTTTTTCCGTTTCTGGTGATTCTGCCGGGGCTGATTGCGGTGGCCGTGGTGCCTGCGGCGATGCATCACTCCGCGACTGCGCAAATGCAGACACAGACTGAGGAGGCGAGCGCGGTGGGGTTGAACGGCGTGCCTCTGAGTAAAGGTCTGATTCCGGTCAAGACGGATTTTCAAGGACAACCAGTAGTCGATTCGAATGGTCAGCCGGTTTGGAACTATGACCTTGCGATTCCGATGATGCTGCTGCACTTCTTTCCGACGGGGATTCTCGGGCTTGGTCTGACGGCGTTGCTGGCCAGCTTTATGTCAGGCATGGCGGGCAATGTGACAGCATTCAATACGGTGTGGACGTACGACATTTATCAGAGCTACATGAATAAGACCGGGACAGATGCGCACTATCTCTGGATGGGGCGCATGGCGACGGTGGGCGGCATCCTGTTGTCGATTGGCGCGGCGTATCTTGCGACTTCGTTTAACAACATCATGGATGCGCTGCAGCTGGTGTTTTCGTTTGTGAATGCTCCGTTGTTTGCTACGTTTTTGCTTGGCATGTTCTGGAAACGCGCGACCGGGGATGGGGCATTTGCCGGGCTGATCAGCGGCATGCTGGCGGCGCTTGTGCATCACGGGCTGACACTGCCGGTCGGGGCCGCGCCGGGGATCCACGGCGGCTGGATTCATCCGATCCATCACTACCCGAGCGATATGGCGCAGAACTTCTGGACGGCGATTTTTGCTTTCACGGTGAACTTGTCGGTGGGGTTTGTCGTGAGCCTGGTGACGAAACCGCGCGATGAGAAGGAGCTGGTGGGGCTGGTTTATTCCATGACACCGAAGCCCTTGGAGGCGCATCTGGAGTGGTACCGGAAGCCTTCGACGCTTGCGATTGTTGTGCTCGCCATGCTGGTTGTGCTGAACGTGATCTTCCGATAGGGGCGCGAAATGGGACTGGATATTCGACTACCGCTGGGGCTGATGTTTTTGATCACAGGCGGCCTGATGACGGGCTATGGGCTGTTCACGCGCGGCAGCGAGATCTACACGAAGTCAGAGGGCATCAACATCAATCTCTACTGGGGGTTGGTGATGCTTGTGTTTGGATTGATTATGTATTTGCTGGGGCGGACTCCGCGGATTGGCAAGCTGCCGCCGCACAATCCTGAGCCGGTGCCGCCGCTGCCACGGCGGACGGTTGGGCACTGAATCGGCAGCGAGTCAGCAAGTCAGCGGGTTTGCAAGTCAGCGAGACAAGGATCTAAGTTGGCGCGGGGCACTGAGCCTTGCGCCATTTCTTTGCTGCCGCCGCCTTTGCCGCCGTGGGCGGTGAGTATGTCTTTCAAGAGCGAGCCGCAGTCGAGGGCGAGGTCGGCGCTGCGGGCGAAGACGATGTTGGCGGGCTCGGCGTCGTTGGCGAGCAGCGCAATGGTCGAGGGTGCAGCGGCAATCAGTTTTGACGCGAGCATTTTCAGCGCTGCGAGATCGCACGCGGGCAGCGTGCGTTGGACGAGGCGGCGGCCTGCTGTGAGCGGCGTTTCTGCGATGAGGGTTTTCGCTTCGTAGAGGGCGAGGTCTTCGAGGCGCGCGTGCAGTTCTTTCGCGGCGGATTTTTTCTCGGCGAGCAGACGTTGAATCGCGGCCGGCAGATCGCTGGTGGGAATGGAGAGCGCATTCGCGGATTCTGTCAGCAGGTTGAAGTCGGCGCGGGATGAGGCGACGGCGCGAAGGCCGCAGACGAACTCGACGCGTATGCCCTGGCGGACTTTTTCGATGCTGCGGATGTGCAGGCCGCCGATCTGGCCGGTGCCGCGGACGTGGGTGCCTCCGCATGCGTTGAGGTCGAAGTCTGCGATGCGGATGAGGCGGATGGAACCTGCGCGTTCGGGCAGCTTGCGCAGCGCGCCAGAGGCGAGCAGCGCTTCGGCATCGGCGCGCGCGATGGTTTGCGAATCGACGGGGCGGTCTTCTGCGATGATTTCGTTTGCCAGGCGTTCGATGCGCGTGATGGCTTCTGCGGGCAATTCGGAGATTACGAGGTCGATTGTCGAGGTTGTGTCGCCCAGGTGAAATGAAACGGTTGGCGCTTTGAGTTCGCGGTCGAACGCGGCTGAGAGAACGTGTTGCCCGGAGTGCTGCTGCATGTGGTCGAGGCGGCGATGCGGATCGACGCGGCCGGCGACCGGCGTTCCGGCGGTGAGCGGCTTGTCGGTGGTATGCCAGACTTCGCCGGACTCATCTTCTTCGACGTTGGAGATTTGCGCGGTGAGGCGCGCTCCGCTGGGCGCCGTGGCTGAGAGCGTGCCGGTGTCGAAGGGCTGGCCGCCGCTGGTCGGATAGAAGGCGGAGCGATCGAGTGCGAGTTGCCAAACTCCCCGCGAGTGTTCGCGGATGTCAGCCACGGAGGCGGTGAATTCGATCAAAGAGGGGTCGTCGTAGTAGAGGCGTGCCGCAGGCATGAATAAAGTGTAGGGCAGTGCGCGAGTAAGCCTATACGGGCGTGATGATGCCGCCTACCAGCGTTCGGGCTGGCAGCTTGATGCCGCGGCGGTCGTATTCGTCGGGCGGTTGCGCTGAAGTGCGGGCAGGGCCGCCGGTGGGTTGTTCTTCGGGCTTCCTGCTCGAGTCTTGCGGGGGCTTTTCCTGCATATTCAACAAGCATAGCCGGTGGGAACGGTAGACTTGAAGCATGGCTATTCCTCCGCCGCGAATGATCGCGGTCGATATCGACGGAACACTGATCGCAAGCGGCGGCATGATCGGGCCGCGAACGATGAACGCACTGCGAGCGGCTGCGGAGTCAGGCGTCGAGATCGTGATCGCGACCGGCCGGCGCCATAGCTTTGCGATGCCGATGGTCGCGCCGCTGCGTTTGAGATCGACAGACGTCATGATCACTTCAAATGGCAGCGTCGTGCGTACCGTGGGCGGGAAGCTGCTCGAGCAGACGCTGATGCCGGCTGAGACGGCGAGAGAGATTTGCCGGGAACTGAGCGATTTCACCGGATCACTCGTCTTCACATTTGATGTCGAAGGACGCGGTTCGCTGGTGATCGAGAGCACAGAGACGCTAGGCCGCGTGATTGGGCGGTGGATTCAGGTCAATCTTGACGCAATCGAGACGGTTAACCCCCTGATCAACGCGTTTGCGAGCGGTGCCTGCCCGATCCAGGGGATGCTTGCGGGCAGTATGGAGCGTATGCACGCGGCCCGGTTGAGGTTAGAGGCTGAAAATTCGGCGCTGTCGAAACAAATTACGATCCATCGGACGGAGTATCTGGAGCGGAACCTCTCCATCGTCGACCTGCTTCCGGTGGGGTGCTCAAAGGGTGTGGCCCTTGAACGGCTAGCCGGCCTTAGCGGCATTCCGCGAGAAGAAGTGATGGCCATTGGAGACAACTGGAATGACGTGGACATGCTGAATTGGGCGGGGCAGCCGGTGATCATGGCAAATGCGTCCCACGAACTTAAGGAGATTGCCGCTGCGCGCGGGTGGCGTGTGACCGCAAGTAACGAACAAGACGGGGTCGGTCTAGCCGTAGAAGTGGCTTTAAATGGCGTGTTAGAGTTCTCATGATGTTCCAGAAGATTCAGTGCGTCGGCGCGCTTTTTGCGCTTAGCTTCGCTGCTGCGCCCATGGCGCGTGCGGCGGAGCATGTGACACTGCGGAACGGGTTTGACCTGGTGTGCACGCGGCTGGAGCCGCAGGGCGCGAATGTGCGGCTTTATCTGCACCACAATGCAGAGGATTATTTTGACGTGGCCGCGGCGGAGATCGTGACTCGCGAGCTGGTCGCTGATCCGGTCGAAACAGCATTGCCTGGGGTCTTGCCGAACAACGCGGTGCAGCACATGCCGACACGAACGGATGTGATGCGGATGGTTGGCGAAGTCGGTGCGAAGCATCAGATCGATCCTGATCTGATCGCAAGCGTTGTCGCCGCTGAAAGCGCGTTTAATACGCGGGCGGTGTCGCGCGCCGGTGCGCGCGGGCTGATGCAGCTGATGCCGGGAACGGCGAGCCAGCTTGGCGTGGGTGACAGCTTTCGCGCGGAACAGAACCTTGCCGGCGGGACAGAATATCTCGACTCATTGCTGGTGCATTATCACGACAATCTGGCGCTGGCGCTCGCAGCCTATAACGCTGGCCCGGGCGCGGTAGCGAAGTACGGCGGCATTCCTCCTTACAACGAAACGCGGCGATATGTGGCACGGGTGATCCGAGACTTCAACCGGCGCAAGATGCTGGAGAGGACCGCTGTCGCTACCCGCCGGTGAAGAAGACGCTTTCCAAAAAATGAAGAAGAACCATAGATGGATTGCCGCGGCGGTTGGCGCGGCGGTCGTGATTGTGCTGGTCGTGGTGTTGCGCGGCAGAGTTCATTTTGATGTGCGCGCGTTTTTCGGCCAGGTGCGGTATGTCGACTGGCGCGGGGTAGCGCTCGGCATCGGCTGCATCTACTTCGCATATTTCTGCAGGGCGTTCCGGTGGGCGATATTGATGCGTCCGCAGAAGCGCGTTTCGTCGATGTCTCTTCTCGGGACGCAAGTCATTGGATTTACGGCGGTTGCGTTGTTTGGCAGGCCGGCGGACCCGGTGCGTCCGTATCTGGTTGCGAAACGGACGGGCACTCCACTGAGCGCGCAGTTCGCTGTGTACATTGTGGAGCGCATGTTCGATTCGGCAGCGATGGCAGCGATTTTTTCAGCGACGTTGTTTCTCGCGCCCGACAGCAGGACTCTGCCACATCATGAACTGTTTGCGAAGGTGGGCAAGATCGGGCTTGTCGGGTCGCTTGGCATTTTCGTGCTGATGGTTGCCATTCGGCTGTCTGGCGAAGCGCTGGCGGTATACGCAGAGCGATCTCTTGGGTCGCTGTCCGTGAAGCTGGGGCATTCTGTCGCGGCGAAAATCCGCTCGTTCCGCAAGGGACTGGACACGATCCGTTCGTGGGGTGAATTTTTCGCTGTGGCGGGGATTTCGCTGGGGATGTGGGGACTGATTATCAGCGCCTACATCTTCGTGATGCACGCGTTTACGGCGGTGCCGGAACTTTCGCGGCTGTCGTTTGCGAGCTCGATGCTGTTGATGGCAGCGAGCATTGTGAGTTCGGTGGTTCAGCTGCCGGTGATTGGCTGGTTTACCACGATTGCGGCGACATCCGAAACGATGCGCGGCTTCTTCGATGTTCCGCGGGAGGCTGCTTACGCGTGCGGAGCTTTACTGCTGATCGTGACGTTCCTGAGCGTGATTCCTGCGGGGTTGTTGTTTGCGCATTTCCAGCGCATCTCGCTGCGCGCGATGAAGAAGCAGAGCGAAGAAGCACAGGTCGTCGAAGAGGAGCTGCACGAAGAGGCGGCGCACCACTCCAGTTAGGCCGAGGGGAAGCGCCAGGTCCTTCCCCCTCGCTGCGCTCGGCGTCAGGATGACAAGCTTAAGTTACGCTCGGCGGCAGGATGACATTCGTTCTAAAGTCAAAAGCCCGCAGGCTGGCTGCGGGCTTTTTGCTCGATCGAAGCGATTGGGATTACGGCTTGCCGTGTGTGAAGAGTCCGAGCTTCGAGATATCGTTGGCGACCACCAGGACCGCGAAGATGAGCAGGAAAACGAAGGCGGTCTGATAAATGCGTTCCTTGAAGTGCTGATTGAGGTCGCGGCGTATCACGCTTTCGATCAGCAGGAAGAGAATGACTCCGCCATCGAGGATGGGAATCGGCAGCAGATTGAATATTCCCAGATTGATGCTGATGAAGGCCATGACCTGGAGGAGCGGTGTCCAGCCCGGCATAGAGGCTGCCTGGCCGACCTGCTGACCGATGCCAACCGGGCCGCTGAGAGTGCGCACGGACATGCGGAGCGTCAGCATGCGATGCAGCACTTCGCCGATCAGAGATGCGTTTCTGAGATTGTCCTTGGTAGATGCGACGAAGGCGGCGGGTAGAGAGAGCTTTTCAGAGCGGGTTGGCGGGAGCACCGGCCTGAAGCCCAGCCGGTAGACTTTCTGGCCGACTTGGTCGTCGGTGAGTTTGGGCGTGACGTTGAATTTCAGCTGCTGGTCATTGCGCAGAACTGCGACGGTAACAGGAGCGCCGCCTAGCGATTGCAGATACGCGGCCACCGATTCTATGGAGTGCACCGGCGTGTTATTGATGGTCACGATCTTGTCGCCCGCACGCAATCCAGCCGCTTCCGCAGGAAATTGGCTGGTCACCTCCGCAATCTGCAGCGGGCCGTTTTGTTGTAACGGCAACAGACCGAGATATTGGAAGTCCAGCTCGTCGCGATGGCCGCGCGTCTCAATGGGGAGACGCAGGGGGATGGACTGACCGTTGCGCTCCACGGTCACGCTGACGATGCGATTCATGTTCAACGCAGCACGCTCGCCCACCTGCTCCCAAGTCGGATCGGTGAGGTCGTCAAAAAGAACGATGTGGTCGCCCGAGAGGAACCCGGCATTCGCCGCGGGGGAGCCGGCGGGACGTAATCGAGCTGGGCTGGCTGATAGATGTATTCAGGAATCTCGTGGTGCGTCATGAAGACGAATGTCATGAGCACGAGCGCGAGTATGAAGTTTGCGAAGGGCCCGGCGAGAGCGATCAGGATGCGCTGCCAGCGGGGCTTTGAGTTCAGGTCGCCGGGATCTCCGCCGGGATGCGACGAAACCAGGATGGTGTTGTTGAGCAGCTCTTCTTCGCCTGCCGCGGCAGTCGCCAAGGGCGGGCCGCCTGCGGAAGGGGTGCCTTGCTGGATTGGCGCGCCGTCGCCGCCGAGTTCGCCGGCCATCTTGACGTAGCCGCCGAGGGGCAGAAGGCTGACGCGGTAGTCGGTATCTCCGCGCCGGAAGCCGAACAACCGCTTGCCGAATCCTAGAGAGAAGGTTTCGATGCGGACGCCGAACAGCTTGGCCACGATGAAGTGGCCGAGTTCATGGACGAAAACCATGACGCCGAGCACGACCAGGAGCCAGGCGGTTACAAAGAGAACGTGAGCCATAAGTGGGATGAAGCCCAACCTTTTACGAAAGAATGACGCTACTGGCGAAAGGGACGACTAAAAGACTGCAATTGAGGCTGATCCCCGAGGCTTTGATGCGCGACCTCGCGTGCCAGTTGGTCCTGTTCCAGCACCTCGGCGATCGTGGCCGGGTGTCCGGGAGGGGTAAGTTCAAGGACCCTTTCGATTGTACGCGGTATATCGGTGAAGGGTATTTGTTCTTGCAGGAATGCT
The DNA here is from genome assembly GCA_035567995.1 of Acidobacteriaceae bacterium. GTDB lineage: Bacteria > Acidobacteriota > Terriglobia > Terriglobales > Acidobacteriaceae > JBBPYY01. Next base: position 11,380 of record DATMOZ010000043.1, on the reverse strand, counting down.
GCCACGGCGACCTCGTCGGCCGCGTTCAGGGCTATGCAGTGGTTTCCGCCCGCTTCGGCGGCTTCGTAGGCGAGGCGAAGGCAGGGAAATCGCTCGAAATCGGGTGGGCTGAAGTCGAGCTGGCCGATTTTTGCCATGTCGAAGGTCAAATCGGAGGCTACACGGTCCGGATAGCTGAGCGCGTACAGAATCGGCAGTCGCATGTCGGTTACAGAGAGCTGGGCGAGGATCGAACCGTCGATGAATTCAACCAGCGAGTGGATGGTCGATTGCGGATGGATGGTGACCTTCACTTGCGATGGAGGCAGATCGAAGAGGCGGCAGGCTTCGATGATCTCAAGGCCCTTGTTGAGCATGGTCGCGGAGTCGATGGTGATGCGGCGGCCCATGACCCATGTGGGATGCTTGAGCGCTTCCGCGACGGTGATATCCGCGAATTCAGAGAGCGGTTTGGTGCGAAAGGGGCCGCCGGAGGCGGTGAGCCATATCTGGCGGACTTCGTGTGCGCGGCCGCCGCGCATGCATTGATGGATCGCGTTGTGCTCTGAGTCGATGGGGAGCAGTGCAACGTTGTTGCGGTGGGCTTCTGCAATGATGAGCTCGCCGGCGGCAACGAGGCATTCCTTGTTGGCAAGGCCGACGGTTTTGCCGGCGCGGACCGCTGCGTAGGTCGCCTCGAGTCCGGCGACGCCGACGATGGCGGAAACGACGAAATCGACCTGGGGCAGGGTTGCAACTTCTATCGTGCCGGGGGTTCCGTGGACTACATCAATGCCAGTGATGCCTGCGGCGGCCAGGCGGGTCTTCAATGCGTCTGCAAGAGCTTCGTCGGCCATCGACACGACGCTGGGGCGCCAACGGCGGCACTGCTCGAGTGCGGCTTCGAGGTTGCGACCCGCAGCCAGTGAGGCGACGGAGTAGCGCTTCGGGAAGTTTTCAACGATGGAAAGAGTGCTTTGCCCGATGGAGCCGGTGGAACCGAGGATGGCGATGCGCTTCAAAACGATAAAGGGGCAAAGAGTTGCTGAATGACCAGAGCGTACCACAGCACGGGCAGGGCGAGCAGCATCGCGTCGATGCGGTCGAGGACGCCGCCGTGACCGGGCAGGAGTGTTCCAGAGTCTTTCACGCCGGCGCCACGCTTGATTGCGGACTCCAGCAGATCTCCGAGTTGAGCAGCAATGTTAATCGCGACGACGAGGAGTAAGCCGAAGAGCGCGCCGTGAGGGCGGGAAGCCACTACAAATGTCCGGGAGAAGAAAGACGGAAACAACGCCACGATGATGGAGATCGAGATGATGCTGCCCAGCAGGGACGCGGTGGCGCCCTCCCACGTCTTGCCCGGGCTGATCTTCGGCGCCAGCTTCTTTCGTCCAAAGCTGCGGCCAACGTAGAGTGCGGCGATGTCGCCTGTCCACACGATTAGCAGCAGGAGGAGCAACTGCGAGGCTCCTGCGTCGAGAGCGCGAATTCGCGGAATGAGCGATAGCGGATAGACGATCAACAGCAGTCCGAAAAACGCGAACGAGGCATCACGCAGCACGCGGTCGACGGGCGAGCGAAAGGTGCAGACGACGCCGAGGATGAAACCAGCGCCGGTAAACGCGGGCAACATCATCAAAGGCGAGTCGAAGTTGATCGCGAACAGCGCGACGGCAAGGCCGAGCGTCAGCCAGCGCGGAGTGGAGGCTCCGGTCGCATCGGCGATGACAAGGTATTCCCAGAGGGCGATACACGCCACGACGGCGCAAGCGATCGTAACCAGCCAGGGCGGTCCAAAGAAGAGCAGCAGGACAACGATCGGAATGAGGAGGAGTGCAGTGAGAACGCGTTTCATGCCAGAGACAGCATACAGAAGCGCGTTTCGCGGTCTAGGTGCGAACGAGATCGCTGGCGGCCTCTTCCAGCGTGTCGCCAAGACCGCCATAGCGGCGTTCGCGGCCTTGATAGTCAGCGATGGCCTCGAGCAGGTGCGCGCCGCGAAAGTCGGGCCAGTATCGTTCGGTGATGAAAATCTCTGAGTACGCGATCTGCCAGAGCAAGAAATTGGACACGCGCTGCTCGCCGCTGGTGCGGATGAGCAGGTCGGGGTCTGGCATTTGTGAGGTATAGAGATTGCGCGCTACATCTTCTTCGGTGATGGCCGCAGCGGACGCTTCTGGAGCAGCGCTGTGCGCGACCTGTAGTGCGAGGCGGCGTACGGCATCGACGAGTTCTGAGCGACCGCCATAGTTGAGTGCGAGCGTCAGGGTGGTGCCGGTGCTGCCTGCGGTTGCCTTAGAGGCCCACGTCATTGTGTCCTGTACGTCTTTAGGCAACTTGTCGATGCGGCCTATGAAATTCAGGCGGATGTTGTTGCGCAGCATTGTTTTCACTTCCGCGGTCAGGTACGACTTCAACAGACCCATCAGAAAACCGACTTCGGCTTTGGGGCGGCGAAGATTGTTTTCGAGCGAGAAGGCGTAGAGCGTTACGTAGGGCAGGCCGATGCGCGCGGCCGTTTCCGTCACGCCACGCACGGCTTCAGCGCCGCGCTGATGACCGAAGAACCGTTTCAGGCTGCGCTGATTGGCCCATCGGCCGTTGCCATCCATGATGATGGCGACATGCCGCGGCATACGATTGGGATCCAGCTTGCGGTAGATTGCGAGCTCTTCAGAGGAAAGCTCTTCCACGCGGCTGAATGGAGTTGGAGATGGCACTGATTTCTCCGTTCAGCCTCGAACGTAGCACACGCATATCGGCGGACGCAAAGCGCCCGGGCATCCGCAGGCCGGCATCACGCGGTGCGGCGACGGCCTGCAGCGAGTTCGCGAACCTGGTTAAGAAAAAGGGTGCGCTGCAGCGCATCTATCTTGAGCAGAAGCGGTGCAATCTCGGCGATGAATGGGTCAGCGAGCACATCGTGCGCAAGGTCGCGGCGATCAGCAAGCAACTCGGTTAATGGAACCTCAAGAGCATCTGCGAGGCGCTGCAGGGACGATAGCGTCGGCACGGCGCGCGCGTTCTCGATCTTCGAGATATAGGTGCGTGGCACCTGCATCCGTCCGGCGAGCTGGCGCTGGCTGAGGCTGCGACGGCGGCGTAGCTCGCGCACGGCGCGGGCGACCTGCGGTCCGCTGGATTCCTCGACCGATTCTGTGACAAGCACAGGGCCGGGCGCAGCGGCGACAGGCTGCTCGACCTCGAGCGGCTTTTTGCAGCGACGACAGATGGAGCTGGTTGTGCGGAACTGAACGAGATTGCAATGGTCGCACCGTAATACTTCGCGGTCAGCGACAGGCGCCAGTGTAGTTGCCATAGTGGGTGCGCGGAGTGCCAGAGCGGTAGGACCCCTTGCTGTTGCCGAAGTGAGTATCGCATTGTCTGATAACGTGCTGTCAAGGAAAAAAACAGACATTGGCAAGAAATTTCCTGAAAAACCCGAAGTACGCGGCAGAGGGCCGTGGGCGCGTTACGATAACGCGATGAGCGAAATGGCCTTAAACCGCGCTGCGGCGTGGTCCCTGCTGAGGGAGTACACGGAGTCCACCAGCCTGTTAAAACATGCGCTCGCTGTGGAAACCTGCACGCGCGCATACGGAGAGCGTGAAGCTGCCGCGCGCGCAATGGCGAGCGAGGAAGCGGCGGCGTTAGTCGAACTTTATGGCAACACGGGGTTATTGCACGATTTCGATTACGAGAAATTTCCGAGCCAGGAGGAACATCCGTTTGTCGGAAACAGAATTCTCGCCGAACGCGGTTGGCCGGAAGAGTTGCGTCACGCGATTCTGGCGCATGCAGAATACTCCGGCACGCCACGCCTCTCGCATCTCGACAAGGTGTTGTTTGCATGCGATGAGCTTGCGGGATTTCTGACGGCATGTGCGCTGGTGAAGCCGACGAAGTCTATCGGCGATGTCGAGGTTGCGGGCGTGAAGAAAAAGATGAAGGACAAGGCGTTCGCGCGCGGGGTGAATCGCGACGACATTACAAAAGGCGCCGGAGAACTGGGTGTGCCGCTGGACGAACATATCGTGTTCTGCATTGAGGCGATGCGCCGAAATGCTGAAGCGCTTGGTCTCGAAGGCCAGCCGGCATCGAGCGCGCTCGGCGAGCCGCGGTGATTCAGCACCTGCCGCCGGAAGCGCAATATTGTTCTGCGGCGGTCAGATACTGGGTCCAGTCTTCGGCGATTCCTCGCTGCGCGTCGGCGAGAGGCATGAGGCCTTTGCGAACCTCATCCGCCAGATAATTTTCAACCTTGTCTTTCTGTTTGAAGTAGCGATCGCGCAGAACGGCGTTGTCGGGGCCGCACTGCGGCCAGATGTTGCCCAACCCATCTGCGCCTCCGATTTCAAGCGGGACGAGGTGATCGAGTTCACACACCTGTGTGGCGCCTTTATTGTTCGGCGGGCTTGCCAGCGAATACCAGCCGTATGTGACGTGTTTTTGCGATTCGCTGCTTTCGCAGTTGCGGATGCACCTAGTCCTCCATGCGGGATCGGTCAGGGTGGATTCGGATACGGATGGGTTGATTCCACCGGGCGTGCATTTCGGGTCGGGGACGGGGTAGCCGTTGCTGGTGCGGGGGGTGCACGTTCCGTCCGCGGGCGGACGCCATGCTGTGAAGTATTGCGATGTGCACGTGACATTCGGGACCGCGCAGCCGGGCAGGGGCTGTGCCTGCGTGTGCGTTTGCGGAATCTGTTCTGTTGACGGCGCGGCGGGTGGAGGCTGGGCGGGCTGCGATGGACGCGAGATGTTGAGGACGCGCACGATCAGGAACGCGGCCAGCAAGAGTAGAACGAGAAGAGATAGAACCAGTAGTAGTGAGCCGCGGCGCATGGAGGTTTCCTGATGCGAAACGTACCACAGGCGTCAGCTTGGCCGTCTTACCGCGCGTGTTCTATGCTGACGAGTCCCACACTTATGGCAGAAACTGAATTGAAGCAAGCGTCTGTGTTGAAGCAAGCATCGGTTTTGCAGCAATCGTCTGCGGCCAACGTGCTCGCCAGCGCTCTCGACGTGAAGAACGCGAAGTTTGTTGCCCGCGCGCAAGCGACGCGCGCCATGCTGCAGCAATATGCAAGCGAGGAAGCGGAGATTCGGCAGGGCGGCGGGACGAAAGCGATCGAGAACCAGCACGCGAAGAACCGGCTGACGGCGCGTGAGCGCGTCGAATTGCTGGTCGATTCCGGATCGCAGTTTCTGGAACTCAGCCTGTACGCGGCACATGAAATGTATGCAGAGTGGGGCGGCGCGCCCGCGGCTGGAGTCATCACCGGGCTGGGCCGAGTGCATGGCCGCCTGACCATGATCATTGCGAATGACGCAACGGTGAAAGCCGGCGCGTTCTTTCCGATGACGGCTAAGAAGGTTATTCGCGCGCAGCACATTGCTCTCGAGAACAAGATTCCAACGCTGTATCTGGTGGATTCTGCCGGTGTGTTCCTGCCACTGCAGGAAGATGTATTTCCGGACCAGGATGACTTTGGACGCGTGTTCCGCAACAACGCTGTGATGTCCGCACAGGGGATTCCGCAGATGACCGCAATTATGGGCATGTGTATTGCGGGTGGGGCGTATCTGCCGGTGATGACGGACCACATTCTGATGACAGAGGGCAGCGGCCTTTTTCTGGCCGGCCCTGCGTTGGTGCAGGCGGCCATTGGGCAGAAGGTGAGTGCGGAGGACCTCGGCGGCGCCGCCATGCATGCTGAGATTTCGGGCACGGTGGATTACAAAGAGCCGAACGATCATCTCTGCCTGGCACGGTTGCGTTCACTTGTGTCGCGGCTCGGCCAGCGTCCTGTTGCGGCGTTTGACCGAATCGCCGCGGAGCCGCCGAAGTATGCGGCCGAGGAACTCTACGGCATTGTCGAGCCCGATCATGCGAAGCAGGCGACGCACAGCTATGACATGCGCGAAGTGATCGCGCGCATCGTGGATGGCTCGCGCTTTGATGAATACAAGTCGGAATACGGTCGCACGTTGTTGTGTGGATATGCGCGGATCGGCGGCTTCGCCGTCGGAATCGTTGCGAACCAGAAACAGCATCAGCCGACGACGACGCACTCTGGCGAGAAGCGGGTGGAGTTTGGCGGCGTGATTTATTCCGAGTCCGCTGAAAAGGCTGCGCGATTCATCATGGACTGCAATCAGAATCTGGTGCCGCTGGTGTTCCTGCACGATGTGAATGGGTTCATGGTTGGCAAAGATGCGGAGTGGAGCGGGATCATCCGCGCAGGCGCGAAGATGGTTTCGGCGGTATCGAACTCGGTGGTGCCGAAGATCACGGTAATTATTGGCGGATCATTTGGCGCGGGGCATTACGCGATGTGCGGGAAGGCGTTTGATCCGCGGTTTGTCTTCGCGTGGCCGACGGCCCGCTATGCCGTTATGAGCGGGGCAGCAGCAGCGGGCACGCTGGTGGAGATCAAGGTCAAGCAGCTGGAACGCGGTGGCGCGCAACTCTCTGAGGAAGACCGGAAGCGGCTCTACGACGAGACCAAAGCGACCTATGACGGACAGACCGATCCGCGGTACGGTGCGGCGCGCCTGTGGATTGACGCGATTATCGATCCGGTGCAGACCCGTGACACATTGATTACCGCACTCGAGGCGGCTGCGTTAAACCCGGTTGTGCCGGCGTTTAATCCAGGTATTCTGCAGACATGAGCGCTGTCGCAACCAAGCCGAGCCCGCGCGCGAAGTCATCATCGCGCAAAAAGAAGTCGAGCGGAGCGGTTGGTGTGCTGCGTTGGTGGCCTCTGCTGCTCGGCGTCCTAATCGCGGTTTTCGTTGAACGTATTGCCGCAACGGTCGCCATCGTTGCACCTGAAGCGGCAAAGTTTGTGCTGCCGCTGCCTTACATCGTGAAGGGGCATACCTTCGGTTTACCAGCGTCGACGGCAGAGAGCATCAGCGAGTTCGCCACATATGCGCAGTTTCCGCTTTACGGATTTCTGCTGACTTTGCTTTCTTTCCGCATGCGGTTTCGGTTTGCCCTGTTGTGGCTTTTTATTGTGCATTGTGTTGCGTTCGTCATCGCCGGATTCTTGTTACGCTCTTAGCGGCTCAATATGCCCAGCCCAGTCAAAATCGTTGAGTGTCCGCGTGATGCATGGCAGGGTCTGCCGAAGATCATTCCGCCGGACGTGAAGGCGGACTACCTGCGCATGCTGGTCGCAGGGGGTTTCAGGCACATCGATGCTGTGTCATTTGTTTCGGAGAAAGCCGTGCCGCAAATGGCGGATTCCGAACAGACGCTAGCGCTATTGGATCCATCTGAGGATGTCGAGATTATTGGCATCGTGGTGAATGAAAAGGGTGCGGACCGCGCGATCGATACTGGGTCCGTCACGACGCTTGGATTCCCTTACTCCATTTCCGCCACATTTCTCGAGCGCAATCAGCGGCAAACGCCCGAGCAGTCTCTCGACACGCTGGAAGCAATCGGCGAGCGAGCGTTTCGTGCTGGGCTGGACCTGGTCGTCTATATTTCGATGGCCTTTGGCAATCCGTACGGAGACGCCTGGAGTGTGGAGGAAGTTACCGAGGCGTGCCGCCTGTTGGCGGATAACGGCGTCACGCAGATTTCTCTGGCTGATACCGTGGGAGTTGCGGATGCTTCGCAGATTGCGCAGGTGCTCGATGAAGTGCTGCCCGCAATGAATGAAGAATATGGCGAGCTTGAGGTCGGCGTGCATCTGCATGCGCGCCCTGCGGACGCCGCTGGAAAAGTGCTGGCTGCATATCGTGCCGGCTGTCGCCGCTTTGATGCGGCGCTGACGGGACTGGGCGGATGCCCGTTTGCGCAGGATGCATTGGTGGGCAACATTGCGACGGAGACCGCATTGGCGGCACTGCGCGATGCCGGCGCGGAATTGCCGCCGCTGCAGTCACTGGATGAGCTTATCGCCGCAGCGCGCATGATCAGTTCGCGATTCGGATCGGCCCTGCAATAACCATCGCGCCGCGAGTGCCGTCGAAAGTGTTTCTCCGGACTAGTTTACTTTTCAATTTCCGCGACCACGTTCGTTACAATCGGGCGTTACTTTCTTTCTGGAGCGGGGTTCATTGAGTACCTACACTACGATTCTTTGCGCCAATCACAGCGGAGTAACAACCATCACGTTGAACAGGCCTGAGAAGCGGAACGCGCTGAGCCCTGTGATGATGGAGGAACTGACTGCAGCGCTCAATAATTCTGCTTCCTCGGCGGAATGCGGAGTGGTTGTGCTGACCGGCGCCGGGAGTGCCTTTTGCGCAGGACTTGACCTGGAGCATCTCGAAGCGATGGCCACGAAAACGCCGGAGCAGCATCATGAAGACTCCGCGCGCGTCGCGAAATTGTTTCGCGCTCTCTATGACTGTCCCAAGCCGACGATCGCAGCCGTGAATGGGGCGGCTATCGCGGGCGGTACGGGCCTGGCCTTTATCTGTGATTTTACGCTGGCCGTCTCGGAAGCTAAGTTTGGATATACAGAAGTAAAAATCGGTTTCGTGCCTGCGCTCGTCTCCTCGTTTCTGGTGCTGCAAATTGGCGAAAAAGCGGCGCGCGATTTACTGCTGACCGGCCGGTTGTTCAATGCGCAAGAAGCGCACGATTTGGGCTTGGTGAACGAGGTTGTGAATCCTGACGAACTGACTGAGCACGTTCGGCATTTGACACATTTACTGTTACGAAATAGTCCTGAATCGCTGCGCGCGACGAAGCAGTTGCTCTCAGAACACAGCCGCGCCCGTCTCGATGCGGAAATAGCGTCATCTATGAAGCGCAACTCTGCATCGCGCAGTACGGCAGATTTTCAGGAAGGCATTCGTGCCTTTCTCGAGAAGCGTGCGCCGGTGTGGCCGTCGCACAAAACGAAATGAAATCTCTTCACGCCGACGAGAATCGCAGGCACGCTGCGCCGCAGATTCGCGTGCGCTACGCTGAGACCGACCAGATGGGCGTGGTGTACCACGCGAACTATCTGATCTGGTTTGAGGTGGGGCGCGTCGAGCTGATGCGTACGCTCGGCTTCGATTACAAGCGGATGGAGATTGATGACGACTGCCACATAGTAGTGGTTGAGGCCAGATGCCGGTACAAGGCTCCGGCGAGATATGACGACGTGATCGCCATCGAGACGACCATTTCTGCGCTGCGAGGCTTTGTCTTGAAATTCTGCTACCGCGTTGTGCGTGTGGAAGACCACACGCTGCTGGCAGAAGGCGAAACGACGCACGTAATTACAGACGGCAATATGCAGAAGCGGACGTTGCCAGAGAAGTACGTTCAGGCGTTTCGCGCGGTGATGGGACGTGTTGGAAGTTAGGTTGGGATTGTGCGGGGCTTCGCGTTTTCGCGGATGAAGGTGACGGTCGTCTCGAGCGAAGTTCCAGGGCCGAAGATGGCCGCTACTCCATTCGCCTTAAGACCTGCAATGTCCTGCTCAGGAATCGTGCCGCCGAGGATCACGAGAATATCGTCGGCGCCGCGATCTTTCAGCAGCGTCATGATGCGCGGGACGATCGCGTTGTGGGCGCCGGAGAGGATGGAGAGGCCGATGCAGTTCACATCTTCCTGCACCGCGGCGTTCACGATCATTTCTGGTGTTTGACGCAGGCCGGTGTAGATCACTTCCATGCCGGCATCGCGCAACGCACGCGCAATGACTTTGGCTCCACGGTCGTGACCGTCGAGACCGGGCTTGGCTACCAAGACGCGAATGGGAAAAGCTTGTGTCATAGCAAAAGGTGAGTATACGGCCTGCTAAGCGATGTTCGTTTCGGTATAGGTGCCGTAGACGTCGCGCAGTGCGGCGCAGATCTCTCCGACCGTGGCGTATGCGCGCACACAGTCGAGGATGAACGGCATCGTGTTGGCGCTTGACATGCGGCCGCGTTCGGCTTTCGGATCTTGCGCTGCGGCATTGCGGAGCGCGGCGAGGGTGCGTTCGACTGCTTCGTTGGAACGGCGGGCGCGCAGGATAGCGAGCTTCATGGTCTGTTGTTCGCGCACGGTTTCGCCGATGTAGAGAATCTCAGGTGACGGTTCGCTGATCACGAAATCGTTGACGCCGACGATGATTTTTTCTTTGGCCTCTACAGCACGCTGATACTGATAGCTTGCTTCAGCAATCTCTTTCTGCGGGTAGCCCTGCTCGATTGCCTTCACCATGCCGCCCATCGCGTCGAGCTTCGCGAAATATTCAAACGCGCCGCGTTCCATGGCGGCCGTCATGTTTTCGACGAAGTAGCTGCCTCCAAGTGGATCGACGGTGTTTGCGACGCCGCTCTCGAACGCCAGAATCTGCTGCGTTCGCAGTGCGATGCGAGCCGCGTCTTCGGTCGGGAGAGCGAGCGCTTCGTCGAATCCGTCGGTGTGCAGCGACTGGGTTCCGCCAAGGACCGCCGCCAGAGCTTGAATCGCGGTGCGGGCGATGTTGTTCATTGGTTGCTGCGCTGTCAGCGAAACGCCTGCGGTCTGTGTGTGGAAACGCAGTTTGTGCGAACGCTCGCTTTTTGCGCTGAAGCGTTCCGTCATAGTGCGATACCAGATGCTGCGTGCTGCGCGGAACTTGCCAATCTCTTCAAAGAAATCGTTGTGCGAGTTAAAGAAGAAGCTAAGCCGAGGAGCGAAATCGTCGATGTTCAAGCCGCGGCGCACCGCCCATTCGGCGTACTCGATGCCGTCGTAGAGGGTGAAGGCAAGCTCCTGCAGTGCAGTGGAGCCGGCTTCGCGAATGTGGTATCCGGAGATTGAAATTGGATTGAAGCGCGGCGTTGCCAGCGAGCCGAACTCGAACGTGTCAACGACGAGACGCATGGACGGCGCGGGAGGGAAAATATATTCCTTCTGTGCGATGTATTCCTTGAGGATGTCGTTTTGGAGCGTGCCGGAAAGGTTCTTCCAGTCAGCTCCTTTTTCTTCAGCAACAACCAGGTACATCGCCCAAAGGACGCTTGCCGGAGAATTGATCGTCATCGACACGGATGTCTTTTCGAGGTCGATGCCTTGAAAGAGGATCTCCATGTCTTCGAGAGAGTCAATCGCGACACCGCACTTGCCAACTTCGCCTTCACTCTCAGGCGCGTCGGAATCGTAGCCCATCAAGGTTGGCAGATCGAACGCGACGGAGAGGCCGCCGCCGCCTGCGCCGAGCAAATATTTGTAGCGCTCGTTCGTTTCTTCGGGAGACGCGAAGCCGGAAAACTGGCGCATCGTCCAAAGCTTTCCGCGATATCCAGTAGCATGAATGCCGCGTGTGTACGGCGGCTCGCCCGGGAGGGCGGGGACGAAGTTTTTCTCGGGCAGGTCCGCTTCGGTGTAGAGCCGCTCGACTTCTGTGCCCGAAATCGTGGTGAAGCGCGCGTGTCCCTCGTCATCGCGGTTGACGCCGGTCGGCGC
>DATMOZ010000042.1:0-4633 GCA_035567995.1 Acidobacteriaceae bacterium | reverse complement strand
CGGGCCGGTTGAACACGTGTCTATTGAATACATTGAAAGCATCTGCGTGCAGCTGCAGCGTTCCAAATTCTCCGAAGTTTGCCAGATGTTTAATCACCGACAAGTCTTCGTTGAGGTAGTGCGGGGTCCGTACCTCGCTGGTTACGCGGGCCAGATTGCCAAACACGAATGGTGTTCCCGGCACACCAATGTTCGCATTCGGATCGGCGAAGGCTGCCGTATTGAAGATGTTGATCGCACGCGGATCTCGCGGATTTCCACCGCTGTACGCAGGGTTACGCAGCGGCGCGACCTGGTTGTAGCGAATACAGCCATCGAAACTCGGCACAGATGTGGGAGCGCAAGCGTAATTCAATGGCTGGCCACTCTGATAACGCTGCACCCCTCCAACCTGCCATCCTCCAGCAACCGCGTCCGCCACCTTGCTTTGGTTTAGGTACTTCTTGCCCTTGCCCAGAGGAAGTTCATAGATGTAACTCAACACAAAAGTCTGAGGGATGTCCTGGTTGCTGATCGCTTTTTCGCCCTTCAGATTGAAGGGGTTCTGCACGCTGCCGCCGCCGGAGAAGGTGGCAAACGCGGGCAACGCACTATCTGCGTCTGTCAAAGTCTTCGACCACGTGTAGGACGCGAGCAGGTTCAGCCCGCTGTGGAAGCGCCGCTCTAGCTTGACCAGCAACGCGTTATAGCTTGAATGGCCAAGATTTTCCAGGCAGCAATCCGTGTTTATCCCTTGGTATTGCGGGAAGGGCCGCAATGACTGTGCTACCGTCCCCGAGAAACCGGCATACGGCAAAGCCGTCGCATCGCCATTCAGCCCATTGCCAAGGTTGAAGAATTTGGGATTGAGATCGTTGATTTGCGCCAGCGACGAGCGAAGATGTGACGATGACTGGCCCACATATCCTATGGTCAAAATCAGATCGGTTGCAAGTTGCTGCTGCACCTCAAGACTCCAGTTCAGCGTCATGCTCGGTCTGCCATAGTTCGGAGCGATGTACTCTAGTCCGCCAAAACCTCCACCGCCCTGACCATTCGCCTGTGTTGGATCGAGATTAGGTGGCCTCGTGAAGTTGGGCACGCCGCCGTCCAATCCACCCGCATAGGCCTGCGAGAAGTTGTCCGGATTGTGGAAGTTTGGCGCCGCAGAAAAACCAAGCGTCGTACCGGTACCGAAATCCGCATAGTCAAGCGGACCGTAGTAAATGCCAAAACCCCCGCGAATCGACATTCTGCCGCTCGCGAAGTCGGGCGCATACGCAAACCCTAAACGCGGTGCAAAATCTTTCTTCCAGGTCTTAGCAAAGGAGCCAAGTCCTCCGATGCGTCCTGCTCCTGCTCCGGCAAATACAATCGCTCCAGGCAGACCACCTGCTCCCGCATTGGGCGTCGTCGGACTGAAGTTCGACACATTTCCGTGAGACTCGTGCCGCGGCGTCTCCACGTCATATCGCAGTCCCAGATTCAGGACCAGGTTGTGCCGGATCTTGAAATTGTCCTGGACGAACCCGGCATAGTAGTTGCTGACGAAGCGCGGCGCCTTTGCTGTAATCAGGAAGCTGTTTGTGTCGATCTGGCCGAGCAGGAAGCTGGCGAATCCATCTCCCGTAGTATTGTCACCCGGCGCTGCAGCCGTTTGAAATCTCTGAAAGTTGTAATCGCCGGAAAATCCCGCGTTATTCGCGACTGACAACTGCGCGTTCCGCCAGTCGAGACCGACCTTCATGTCGTGCGCGCCCCTCGAAATGGATACGCTATCCGCCACCAGAACCGCATTCGAGTCCTGCAGCGCGTCGTTATCCTGACCGATCTGCGGATAACCACGATCGCTTGCGAAATTGAAGACAGGGAACGTCGGACCGCTCGCTCCTTTGATTCCCAGCTTCGCTGGCCAATCCGTGCCATTCACAGCGCCCGAGTGGTTGGGACTGCTCACCCTGTTGAAACCGAGATTCAAGTGATTCAGCAGGGTCGGCGTGAAGAAATAGTCCCAGCCCCCGCGAGCATAGTGCGTGAATTGCTCCGCAAATTGACCGTTGTTCGCAATTGGGTCCGGCAGCGAATTATTGCCATTGCGGTTCACGTTGTCGCGACTGGAGTATGACGCGTATATCTTGCTCTTCTGCGACAGGTTCTGATCAACGCGGATCGCCATCGCTGTGTTCAGGATCGGGCTGCTCGAACGGAACGTGAAATTGTTTGTGGCGCCTTGCGCAGGATCGACCGTCGGGATGAAGCCCAACACATTTTGTGCGACCTGACTAATCCGATCCGACGGGATAATGTTCCCGGGAAACGGATTGCGACACTGTACGCCGTTGCGGGTACTCGTGGTGTTCGGATCAAATATCTCTCCCTTGAACACCGGGTTCCCGTTGCAGTCGACCGCGCCCGTAGGTGTATTTGTCAGCTGAGATGAAAAGTCGCCTGACCTCGCGGCATTGGTTGGAAGTGTGCTGGTGTTGGTTCCGCTCTGGTTCTGCCGGAACTGCTCCCATGAGAAAAACAGGAATGTACGATCCCTGCCGTTATAGATCTTCGGAATCCATGCCGGACCGCCTAGAGAGACACCATAGTCATTCTTTCTGTCAAGAGACCGCGCCGCGTTCTTAATATCATCCGGAGTTGGATTTGCGATCTGCGACAGATTGTATTTGTTCCACCAGTCGTTTGCGTTCATCGCTTCGTTCTGGAAAATATCGAACACCGAGCCGTGATAACTGTTCGTTCCCGCCTTAATGCTGAAGCTCTCAACGCCACCCGTCGTACGCCCAAACTCCGCCGGTATCGTCGAAGTCGTCACCTTGAATTCCTGTAGTGCTTCCACAGAAGGTGCAGTCTGGTCAAAAGCCGACGCGCTGTCAGCCCGCTGAGTGCTGGCGCCGTCGATCAGAACCTCTGCGCCGAAATTCTGTCCGCCGGAGATCTTCGATTGAAAGGCGCCGTTATTGTTGCCGGCCGATCCCGGTCCGGTGGTTCCCGGCGTCAGGAAGATGAAGGCCTCAGGAGAGCGCAAATTGCCCTGGCCGCCCAGCGACAGCGGGAGTTCAATGATCTGGCGGGCGTCCACGACGCTTCCTACATCAGAACTCTGCGTCTCCACCGTTGGAGCATCCGCGTTCACCGTAACTATTTCGTCCGCTCCTCCTGCCGAAAGGTGGACGTCTATGGAAGCCACCGAGTTGACCTGCACCAGAATTCCGGTGAGCGTCGTTTGCTTGAATCCGGGCGCTGTCACAGCGATGCTGTACGTTCCGAGCGTCATCTCAGAGATGCGGTACGAGCCGGTCGAAGTTGAGGTCGTCGAATAAGACGTGTTCGTGTTAGTGCCCGTAGCCTTTAGCGTCGCCCCCGGAATAACAGCACCGGACGGATCGAGAACATTGCCCGATATCGCTCCACCGCTCGACTGAGCACGCACTGTGCCCGCAAAAAGCGCTATGGTACAGACTGCAAAGACCGTCGCCCGCACTACTCCCAACCGCGTCATCATTTTTCTGGCTCCCAAAAACTTTCCACTGCAACTCGGAAATTCACCCCGGAAGAGCTTTGCCTTCTTCATCTCTCTTTGGCCTTTAGACAATCGTTTGTTTAATGACTACAACTTTCGATTTAGTTTCCGTCCGACATTTAGCCTGAGTCATGCAACGGCTGTCAAGCCACAACCTTGGTTCCATTTAGAAATGACATCCTGGAGACATCCAGGTGACATCCTGGCGGAGTTCGCTCAGACAGATTCAGTAAGAATTTTCCCAGCATGGAAAACATCGTGGCTTGCGCGATACGCTATGACTCCGACACGGGGCGTATTTAGAAAGCTTCTTTTGCGTGTGCGTTTGCGAGGATTCGTGACAGATCAGACGAGCGATTTACCGGTGCACCCGAAAACACGTCGCGCATTTCTTTCACTCAGTGGCTCCGCTGCTCTTTCATGCATTGTTCCGTCCTGGCTCAATCTTCCTGCTGACGCGCAAACCCACTCGCATTTCGCCAGCGTCCCCACGCAGGAGAGCGCGCTGCAAATGGCAGCTCAGCGTCTGCTCGGCGCGCACGCGCACCAGGTGCATCTCCACCTGCTTCCCGCCGCAGCCACCGAGAGTTTCACCATCTCAGGCACGCCCGGCAACATCCGCATCGAGGGCTCCACTCAGTCCGCGCTCATGATGGGGCTGAACTGGTATCTCAAATACTGTGCGGGCGTCAGCGCCAGCTGGAATGGCGACTGCTTCAATCGGCTGCCGCGCATCCTGCCCGCTCCTGCCACTGCAATTACGCGGAACGCCAGCGTGCCTCATCGCTTTGCGCTCAATGACACCAACGATGGCTACACCGGCCCGTACTGGTCTTGGGCGCGATGGGAACGTGAACTCGACATCCTTGCGCTCCATGGCATCAATGAGGTGCTCGTCTACACCGGCGCTGAGAGCGTCTATCAGCAGACCTTACGCAAATTCCACTACACCGATGATGAGGTGCGTGCCTGGTTGCCCACTCCCGCCCACCAGCCCTGGTGGCTGCTGCAGAATCTGTCTGGCTGGGTCGGTCCCAGCGTTTCGCAGCAGTTGATCGACCGTCGTCTCGAGCTTGGCCGCATGATCGTTGGGCGTCTGCGTGAACTCGGAATGACGCCCGT